>NZ_JBHWZO010000126.1:0-17788 GCF_042728455.1 Promicromonospora sp. NPDC060204 | reverse complement strand
GTCCGCGCCTGGCGCGGACCACGGGTGCCGTGCACCGGCGGACGGGTCACTCGGCGGGGTTGAGCTCCGCCTTGTCCACCACGGCGTCCGCGCTGCCCCAGCTCGCGAAGATCTCGCCGAGGGTGCCGTCGTCGATGAGCTTCTGCACCGCGGCCTGCACGGCCTCGGTCAGGTCCTTGTCGTCCTGGGAGACGACGATGCCGTACGGCGCCGCGTCCAGGACGTCGCCGATGGTCTCGATCTCGCCGGAGGTCTGCTCGACGGCGTAGGCGGTGATCGGCGAGTCGGCGTACATGGCCTGGAGCTTGCCGCCCACGAGGTTGGTCGTGACGTCGGCCTGCGACTCGTAGCGCACGACGTCGATCGGGTCCTCGCCGTCCTTCTCGCACTGCTCGGTGGCCGCGGTGAGCTCGTCGTCCTGGATGGTCGAGGTCTGCACGCCGATGGTGGTGCCGCACAGGGCCTCGGGGTCGAACTCGTCGGGGTTGCCCGCGGCGACGCCGTACTGCGAGCCGGCCGTGGCGTAGCTGATCATGTTCGCCTCGGCGGTGCGCTCGTCCGTGATGGTGAACGCCGAGATGCCCGCGTCGTACTTGGAGCCGATGGCGGGGATGATGCCGTCGAACGCGGCCGACTGGACCTCGACGTCCAGGCCGAGCACGGCCCCGACGGCGGTGATGGTGTCGATGTCGAAGCCGACCGGCGTCTTGCCGTCGACGTCGATGAACTCCGCGGGCGCGTACGCGGTGTCGGAACCCACGGTCAGGGTGCCCTTGTCCGCGATCTCCTTCGGGAGGAGCGCGGCGATCTCCTCGTCGACCTCGACGGACGACGGGTCGAACGACGCCTCGGCGCTGGCCTCGTCGGAGGCTCCGTCGGAGCCGGCGGGCTGCTGCGACGCGTCGGTGCATGCAGTCAGCACGAGGGTGGCGGCGGCAAGTGCGGCCGCGGCGGTCAGGGCGGGAAGCCTGCGCATCAGGGGTCTCCTGGTCGGGTTTTTTGATCGTCTCGCGAGGCCCCCGGCGACCCGACAGATCTCTGTCATCAGGGGAGCAGAGAACCCGACGGCGCACGTGGCGCCTCGACTCGAGTCTCACCCAACCGTGACTGGTCCCTGGCGTAAACCCGCAACTTAGAGACCATTGTCACACTGTGATGAAGGGCATGTTTCTGCTACATTTCGCCCAGCTCACAGCACCTGACCTGCAAAGACGCTCGTCCGACGCCGTTGGTGATCTTGACCGTCGTCCACCCCCACGGAACAGGGCCGGTCAGGTGTCGTGCTCGACCGGCTTGTCCGGCCGCCCCTCGGGGCCGCGGTCGTCCGCCCAGCCCTCCGGCCAGTCCGTCCGGTCGGGCCGCCGCACGATCGCGACGATGCTGGCCGCGAGCCCGCCCCAGAGCACGACGATCGAGATGACCATCAGGGTGATCGCTGCACCGCTCATGACCGACCTCCGTAGCTCGGCCAGACGTCGTACACGTCCGGCTCGACCCGCCACCGCATCCGGGTGAGCACGAAGGCCGCCACGAACAGCAGGACGACCGTGCCCCAGCCGACGGCCAGCAGGTACCACCCGGCATATCCCTCGTAGCCGTCCTGGACCAGGCTGATGATCCGGGAGACCAGCATCGCCGCGAGCACGACGGGACCGAGCACCACCACGCAGAAGGACCACCAGCGGCCCACCGGGATGGTGGAGACCGCGTTCAGGTGGAACCGCATCTCCTCCGTACGGCGCAGCACCCAGCCCAGCAGCACGCACATCGCGATGGCGGAGACCACGATGCCGATGTTGTTCGCCCACTGGTCGACCGTGTCGAGCGCGATCAGGCCGGTGGTGGTCGAGAAGGCCAGCACCGACAGCACGCCCGACACCAGGCCGATGCGCACCGCGGCCTGCCGGCGGGTCCAGCCGAACTTCTCCTGGAACGACGCAAGGACGACCTGGACGATGGAGAGCAGCGACATGAAGCCCGCCATGACCAGCGAACCGAAGAACAGCGCCCCGAAGAGCGGGCCCGCCGGCATCTGGGAGACCAGGGCGGGGAACGTCATGAACGCGAGGGTCGGCCCGCTGATCCCCTCGAGCTCGGCCAGCCCCACCCCCTCCTGGTGCGCGAGGAAGCCCAGCCCGGCGAACACGCCGATACCGGCGAAGATCTCGAACGCCGAGTTGGAGAACGCCACGACCAGCCCGGGGGACGTCAGGTTGGCGCGGCGCCGGCGGTAGGACGCGTAGGTGATCATGATGCCGAACCCGACCGACAGCGTGAAGAAGGTCTGGCTGTAGGCCGCGATCCACACGTTCGGGTCGGCCATCACCGCCCAGTCCGGCGTGAACAGCGCGTTCAGCCCGTCGGCCGCGCCGGGCAGGAACAGCGCGCGCACCACGAGCGTCCCGAACGCCAGGATCAGCAGGGGCATGAAGACGAGGTTGATCTTCTCCAGCCCCTTGGCCACGCCCGCGGCCAGGACCACGACGGTCGCCACCCAGACGAGTGCAAGCGGGATCAGCACCGCGGGCACGAAGTCGAGCGTGAACCACGGGTCCGCGCCCCCGACGTCGGCCAGGCGCAGGTAGTCGCCGGTGAAGAAGGCGACCGTGTCGTCACCCCAGCGCAGGTCGAAGGAGTACACGAAGAAGCTGAGCGCCCACGCGATGATCACCGCGTAGTAGACGGCGATGACGAAGCAGATGGCCACCTGGAACCAGCCGAGTCCTTCCAGCCAGTGCTTCACCCGCCGGAAGGCCAACGGCGCCCCGCCGCGGAACCGGTGCCCGATCGCGTAGTCCAGGAAGAGGATCGGGATGCCCGCCGTGAGCAGCGCGACGAGGTAGGGCACGATGAACGCGCCCCCGCCGTTCTCGTAGGCCACCCCCGGGAACCGCCAGATGTTCCCCAGCCCGACGGCGGACCCGACGGCGGACAGGATGAAACCCAGCTGCCCGCTGAACTCCTCGCGCTTCTCGGGCGCCGCGGCCGTGCTCTGCGCGTCGCTCATACCCCGATCCTGCGAGACAAACGGCGAGAGCGCGAAAGCAGACGCCCCGGGCAACATTTCACCCGGCGCGGCTCACCGGCCGAGCAGCTCCGCCACGTAGCCGCCGCGGAACTTTCCGGCAGGGTCGAGGCGTGCGGCCAGCGCCGCGAAATCCTCGAACCGCGGGTACAGGCCCGGGAGGTCGGAGACCGGGACGGTGAACAGCTTGCCCCAGTGCGGGCGCGCGCCGAGCGGCAGCAGGGCCGCCTCCAGCTCGGGCAGCGCCGCGCGCACGGCGGGCCAGTCCTGCTTCCACGTGAAGTGGAGCGCGAGACTGTCCCCCGGCGCGGTGCTCAGCCACAGGTCGTCGCCCGCGACTGTGCGGATCTCGGACGTGAGCAGCAGCGGGCCCAGCCGGTCCCCGAGCGCCCGCACGGCGCGGACGGCGTCGGGCCCCGCGGCGCGCGGCAGCAGGTACTCCGACTGGAGCTCCTCGCCCAGGGACGGCGTGAAGTCCAGGCGGAAGTGCGGCAGCCGCTCGAACCACGGCCCGGGCACCCCGCCCTGCTCGGTGCAGGCCACGGCGGCGACGTCCGGCAGGGGGTGCATCGCCTGGGTGGCGGGCGCGGCGCCCAGGCCGGTCAGCAGGTCCGCCGCGGGGACGGGCCCGGACGCGCCGGCCTCGTCCACCCGGGACTTGCACCAGACCAGGCGGACGTCGGGCTCGAACCAACTCGTGAAGACGCTGACGGAGTACGCGCTGCCCATGACGGCGTCGAGGTTCTCGGTCAGCGCGTCCCAGGGCAGGCCGGTGAAGACGTCCTGGCGCACGTCGAAGGCCAGCACGGTCGCGAGCTCCACCCGCGTGACGACACCGAGGGCGCCGAGCGCCACCACGGACCCGGGGAAGTCGGCGTCGCCGCGGCGCAGGGTCAGCGCCTCCCCGGAGGCGGTCACGAGCTCCAGCCCGACGACGTCGCCGGCGAGCGAGCGCGTCCCGTCACCGGAGCCGTGGGTGCCCGTGGCGACCGCACCGGCGATCGAGATGTGCGGGAGGGAGGCCATGGCGGGGAGGGCACGGCCGCTCGCGTGCAGGTCGGCGACGACGTCGCCGTAGCGCAGGCCGGCGCGGACGGACGCCACGCCCGTGGCGGGGTCGACCTCGAGGGCCGGCCGGCCGTCGTCGAGCCGGTCGAGCTGGACGTGCACGCCCGTGGTGTCGGCGACGTCCGAGAACGAGTGGCGCGAGCCGAGGGCCCGGACGCGGGGCTCGCCGGCGACGATGCCGGCAAGCTCCGCGAGGGTCCGGGGGCGCTCGGTGCGCGCGGAGGAGTACGTGAGGTTCGCTGCCCAGTTCTTCACCGGACCAGGGTGCCACCCCCGCGTCCGATCGGACGCGGTCGTTCACATGGCGTTCGGTTCAGGACTCAGGCGCTCGCGCCGGCGTTGCGGACCACCGGGATCCGCTGGCTGATACCGACCATGTCCAGGACCTCCATCACGACCGACGACGGCTCGCGGAGCTGGACGGGCGAACCCGTCTCCTCGCCGAGCACGAACACCTGGAGGATGAAGGCGACCCCGGAGGAGTCGATGAACGTGACGTCCCGTGCGTCGACGATGACGGGGTCGGGATCGGGTCGTGCGGCGAGCATGGCCATGGCCTCGCTCGCGTTCTCGCGCAGCAGCGCGTCGATGTCACCCCAGAGGGTCAGCACCGTGCCCTCGTAGGTGTTCCGGCAGGCGATACCGGATCCCAGCCGTCCGGGAACCACGTCCTGCGCTGAGTCTGACGGGAGAGGGTCCATGGGGTCATTCGCTCCGTCCTGCATTGGTCGGGCCTCGACTTGTTGACACTTGCTTCGGTACTACTGACGCGGACGTCAACTTGGACACTTCTTGGTGCTGTCTGACCGGTCCTTGCCCCAGCAGGGCAAGAATTACCTAGGGCGAGTGTTCACCCGACACCCGGCTTACGTCCACCCCCCAAGCGTTACGGTCACGTTGCACGGAGGAGAATTACCGTGCCTCCCGTGGTGCGGGCCCGTTCGGCACCGCCCGAGACGCGGCTCAGGCGGGGTCGGTCACGTCCGCGACCGTGGCGTCGAGCGCCGACGTGAGGTCGACGGCATCGACCGTGGCACCCACACCGTGGGCACCTCCGCCGATCGACACGGGTCCCGGCTCTGCGAGCCGTGAGTCCGCGACGACGGGCCACCTGTGGAACGACCCGAACGGGGTGATGGTTCCCCGCTCATAGCCCGTGACCTCGAAAGCCACGTCCTTGCTCGGCATCGAGAGCCGCGAGACGCCGAGCAGCGCGCGCAGCTTGGGCCAGGAGATCTGCCGGTCGCCCGGGACGAGCACGAACAGGAAGTCGTCGTCGGCACGGCGCACGACGATCGTCTTGATCAGCTTCGCGGGATCCACCCCGCGCGCGGCCGCGGCCTCGGCGAGGCTCGCCACCTGGCCGTGCCGGGTGATCTCGAACGGGATGCCCGCCGCCTCGAGCGCGGTGACAGCACGTTCTTCACTCATGAAATTTCCTATCCTGAAAACGCGAGTCTTCGTTGTCTCGCACTATGGTCAAGGTTCTATTGCGAGGCGCCTGCTCAGGCGTCGTACTCGGTGCGCTCCGTGCGCCAGTACTCGGCCCCGTCCCGCGTGCGCTGGACCAGGCCGTGGTCAACCATCGCACGACGGACGCCCGCGGGGTCGTAGGAGAGCTCCCGCAGCCGGTCCGTCAGCTCACGCTCGGTCACCGGCTCCAGGAGCGTGGGCAGCGCCTGGACCGCCAGGTACCGCGTCACCGCGACCTTGTCCCGCCAGCGCCGCGGCATGGTCTCCAGCCGCCCAGAGCGCAGGAACCGCCGCGGATCGCCGGCCGTCTCCGCGCCCGGTGTCGGCCCCCGCTCCGTCGGCTCCGCCGCCATCCGTCAGCTCAGCTCCGGACGACGGGGGCGGCGGCTCGACCGGACCACGGTCGACTTCGACAGGGTCCCGAGCAGGCTCGATGACGTCGTGGTCGAGCCCGTACCGTCCGGGTTCTCGTCCGGCACGGCGCAGGGGTCCTCCTCGGTGCCCTCGCCGGCGGCGGTGCCCTCCTCCGTCGTCGTCGCCTCGGAGCTCGGCGCGGCCGACTCACCCGTGGCGGGTTCGGTCTCCGGGCACTCCTCGGACGGGTCGGGTTCCTCTTCCGTCGGGGTGGACGGCGATGGGGTCGGCTCTGGGTCAGAGGGCGTCGGGCTCGGCTCGGGGTCCGGGTCCGAAGGCGTCGGGCTCGGCGACGGCTTCGGCGTGGGCTTCGTCGTCGGGCTCGTCGGCCGGGGCGTCGGCTCGTCCGGGGACGGCTTCGGGGTCGCCTTGGGCGGCTTCTGCGACGGCGGGTTGTCGCTCGGGTCGTCGGACGGCTTGGTGGACGGCTTGTCCTTGCCGTCGCCCGGCTTCGGGTCGAGCGACGGCTTGTAGCGCGGGCTCGCGGAGTCGGAGGGGGTCCAGGTGCCGACGTCGGACGCGTCGATGGCGCGGTTCGGGATGGAGCCCGCCGCGAAGAACTCGAAGTGCCACGGCTCCGGCTTGGCGCCGCCGAGCTGCGCCCAGGACGGGTTGTCCCAGCCGTAGTCGGGGCCGTGCAGGCGGAGCCAGACGTACTCGGGGGAACCGCCGCCGGCGATCGGGTTGCCCAGGTCCACCGCGAGGCCCCAGCCGTGGTTCGACGTGCCCGGGATCGCCGCGAGGTGCGGCTTGGTGTGCGCCACCGCGACCTGGAGCTCGTAGGACCGGTAGGAGTCCGTGATCGGGATCGGGTAGCCGAACTCCCGCTCGAACTCTGCGTTCAGCGCCGTGAACCGCTCGGCGGCGTCGCAGCGCAGCATGTGGCCGGGCGCGAACTCCAGCGGGCACAGCACGTCGGCGGGGATGCGCCCGTTGGCGTAGCCCAGGGTGGATCCGCCGAACATGGTCACGACGTCGAGCAGGCTCTCCCGGAGCGACACCCCGCCGGCGCGCTCGCCGACCCCCTCGACCTCCACCAGCGCGTTGGGCACCGACGGGTCCAGCATGTTCGCCAGCCGGACCGCGGCGATGACCACCTGGTCGTAGGTGACATAACCAGCCTGCGGGTCGGCGGTGTCGGGCTCGACGACGGAGGTGCGGTCGTTCGACACCTGGACGGCGGGCGGGGTGTCCTCGTCGGTCGGCGTCCGGGTGTCGTCCTGGCCGGAGTCGCCGCTCCTGTCGGCGTCCTGGTCGGCGGTGCCGTTCTTGCCGGTGCCGTCCTGGTCCGCGCCGCCGGTGCCGTCGTCCGCGCCGTCCTCGTCGGAACCCGACGGCGGGACGTCGGCGTCCTGCGACCCGCGGGCGACCGGGGCGTCCTCGACGCGGAGGCCCTCGTTGTTCTCGCCGAAGGCGAGCTGCTGCATCTGGTAGGTCGTGTAGAGCATGCCGAGCTCGGCCGCGGCCTGGGCGACCGTCGGGCTGAAGTCCGGGCCCTGGTCACGCGCCTCCTGCTCGGCGCGCTCGAGAACCGCGACGATCTGGCTGAGGGTCACGCCCTCGGGGGCGGTCTCGGTCTCGCCGACGGTCACGCTCTGGAGCAGCCCGTAGAGCCGGATCGGCAGATCGCTGCCGTCGCGGGCGTCCTGCGCACCAGGGACGCTCGCCGCTGCCGTGACCAGCACGCCCGCTGCGAGGACGGTCGCGACCGCGCCGGTCCACGCGGTGCGGAGATACTTGCGCAGTGCCGCACGGGGTATGTGCGGAACGAGCGTCTTCGCTGGGTTCACGCGTCTCCCCCTCGGTCGGTGCACTGCCTCGTCGTGCGCGGTGCATGCCGTTCGGATCCTTACACAGCAGTATCACGATCTGGTGAACTCAGGCGGAGTAATTATCGGCGCGCAGGTGAACCACCCTCTCGGAGGGGAGACGCTCTACGCGGACGCCGATGACGACCCACGATCGACAAGAGTAACGATTCGGGCGTACAACGCAATGAAGTCTTCCTGGTACATCTCCGGATGCTTCACACTGACCCGGGTCCGTACGGGCGCGCTGGCGCCCGCAACCGAGCGGCCGGAAGTGTGGCCGTGAAAGGAAGTCCCCCATGACCGAGACTCCCAACGCACCCGCAGTCGAGGGCACCGTCCAGGACCCGCAGGCCAACGTCCTCGCGATCGTCGGCTTCATCCTCGCGTTCGTCGCGCCCCCGATCGGGATCATCCTCTCGGCGATCGCCGTGTCGAAGGCCGGCAAGACGGGTATCGACAGCAAGCTCGCGAAGTGGGGTCTGGCCCTCTCGATCATCTTCACCGTGCTGTACCTGGTCTTCGTGGGACTGGGCGTCGTCGCGGCGCTCTCCCTGCCGGCCGGCGCGTAGGTGACCTGAGGTCGCGCGCCCCGGGCGCCCGCGTGCGCGCCCGGCGGCACCGTCCACAGCACAGAGGCTGTCGCTCCCGCGGGGGCGGCGGCCTCTGCCGCTTCTGAGGCCTGATATCGGTCTATCCAAGACCATTGGGATACTCCACAATATGGCCTGACATTTCCGACTACCTGCAACCAGGGGAGCACTTCCACCATGACCACGCCCGACACCACGACCCCCGAGGCCACGACCGAAGAGAGCGCGGCCGCGGCTGCCCCGGAGGTCGTGGAGACCGAGCCTGCCGAGCCGGCGGCGACGTCCGAGGCGAAGGCAGAGTCCGCGGCCCCCGCCGCCGAGCCGGCCACCGCGCCGGCCACCGAGGCGCCCGTCGCCGAGGCCGTCGTCGCCGAGACCGCCCCCGTAGCCCCCGCCGTCGAGGCTCCGGTCGCCACCACGACCGAGGTCGCCGCCCCGGCCGCCGCGACCGCCGTCGTCGCGACCGCGACCGCCGTCGTCGAGGAGGAGGAGGACCCGCAGACCACGGTCTTCAGCCTCGTCACCTTCTTCCTCGCGGCCCTGCCGATCATCGGCGTGATCCTGAACGCCATCGCGGTCGTCCGTGCCGGCAAGGAGGGCTTCGACCTGTGGCTCGCCCGCTGGGGCCTCGCGCTCGCCATCGTCGAGACCGTCGGCGCCCTGATCCTCGTCGGCATCGGCTACTACTTCGGCCTGCTCACCGCCGGCGCGGTCTGAGCTGCTCGCAGCCCCTCCGAGGTCCGCTCCCACCGAGCCCTTCCCCGCACGGTCTCTCCCCAGACGCCGTGCCGGGCCGGCCGGCGGGGGCGGACCTCGTGCCGTTTGCCGGCCCCGCCAGACCCCGTAACCCACCAGACCGGGTGAAATTCAGCTAACCTACACATGGTGGTCATTTGGGTGTCATCGGGCGGCTCGACCATGAACGGGCCCAGGTCGGTCTCGAGGAAGGTCTGTCCCATGTCGCAGCTCGTCGTCCACCCGGACCCCCGCCGCGGGTCTCGCGTCCGGCATCTGATCGCGTCGGTCACGACCCTGGCGCTCGTCGCGCTCCTCGTGACCGTGCAACCCCAGGCCGCGAGCGCCTACCCGCCCGGCCTCCCGTCCAAGGCGGTGGCGCAGTCGGAGCTCGACGCGCTGCCGGTGCGCGCCGAGAGCGCGTCCGCCCCGTACGACCGGGATCTCTTCCCGCACTGGATCACGGTGAACGGGTGCACCACCCGCGAGACGGTCCTGAAGCGGGACGGCGACGGCGTGGTGGTGGGCAGCGACTGCTACCCGACGTCGGGCAGCTGGTACAGCGAGTACGACGGCCAGACCCGCACCGCGCCGGCCGACATCTCGATCGACCACGTCGTGGCGCTGGCCGAGGCCTGGTACTCGGGCGCGAGCACGTGGACGACGGCCCGGCGGCAGGACTTCGCGAACGACCTCACCGGGCCGCAGCTCATCGCGGTCACGGCCGACGTGAACAGCTCGAAGAGCGACAAGGACCCCGCCGAGTGGGTGCCGCCGCTCGCGAGCAAGCGCTGCGCCTACTCGAAGATGTGGATCCACACGAAGTCGCGGTGGGGCCTGAGCGTGGACGCTGCCGAGAAGGCCGCGCTCCAGCCGCTGCTGAGCTCCTGCTCGTACTGACCGCGTCCCTGCTGACCGCGCCGTCCCCTGCTGCCCGGCGCCCGCGTCACCGCGTGACCTGGGCACCCGGCAGGTGGGCGAGGGCGCGGCGCAGCACCTCCTCGGCGTCCAGCACGGCCTGGTAGGCGTCCCGGCAGGCGGCGTACCCGGCGCACGCGGCGTCGACGACGGCGAGGGCCGACCGGGACAGCGCGTCGACCTCGTCGGGTCGGGCGCTCCCGCTGACCGAGGAGAGACCGGCGGCCAGGTGCCGGGCGACCCGTAGCCGCGCGACGCCGGTGGTGTGGAGGGTCCGACCCGACTCCAGGGCCGCCGCGTACCCGTCGAAGGTGTCGGCCACGGCGTCGAGGGCGTGCGTCCCGGCGACCACGGCCGGGCGGCCGCGCAGGGCGGTGCCCATCGTCCGCAGGCCCGTCGCGGCGTCCCGGACGGCCCGCGCGCGGCCGCGGACCTCCGCGGGGCTCCCGCCGGGCAGGTGGCCCGCGGCCACCTCCCAGTCGGACGCCGCGGCGCGCAGGTCGCCGACCAGGATCTCGACGTACTCCGGGACGTCGAGGTGCTCGAAGCCCTGGCGCCGCCGGCTCAGCTCGTCGATCCGGCTCTCGCACAGGTCGACGAGGTCGCTCAGGCTCACGCCGGCCCTTCGGCGGAGGACGGCGCCTGGTCGGTCGTGCGCACCGGGCGGACCGGCAGGGGACGTGGGCCCGGGGCCTCGTCTCGGGCAGGGGTCTCGGCCCGTTCCTCGGTACCGGCTCCCGCCTCGGGCCGCGGGGGCGCGGACTCGAGCCGCGCCGGCGCGGGCTCGGGCTGGGGCCTCGGCGTCCGCTCCCCGACCTCGGCCGGCGCGGGCGGCCCCATCACCGACAGGACACGCTGGACCTTGGCGATCTCGCGGAGCGCGGCGGCCGGGTCGGTCTCCTGGCCCACCGTGCGCAGCACGTCCCCGACGGCGGCACGGGTCGCCGCCGGCCCCTGCACCACCGCCTCGCCGAGCGCGATGACGTCGGCGAGCCCGGCCAGCCGCACCGTGATGGCGACGCGCCGCGTCGTGGGCCAGCCGACGCCCGCGGCGTTCAGCCGCTGGACTGAGCGGGCGATGGTCTCCGGGCTCATCGGCTGCCCTCCGCCGTGCCGACGTTGACCCTGCGCTGCTCAGCCATCCAGCTCCCTCTCCGGCGTCCCCGCACGTCACAGGGATTTTCGGCAGCCTAGGCGGCGGGCGACCGGGGCAACATGGGGAGCGATCCCCATCGTGACGGCCGGATGCCGCCGGACGCCGGGCCGACGCCGTCGGACGTCCGGGGGCTGTTGACTGATCACACAATTGCCGTGAGTCTGGTCGGGCCGCGGCCCGCGGGCCGCGTTCGCACTGCTCCACTCTCCATCGACGGACGAAGTACGAGCACAGGGAGAACCGATGACAACGCTGTCAGAGACGCCCTCGCACCGCCCGCACCGACGCATCAGGAGACACCCCGGCGCACGTCCCGGGCGGCGGGCCCGCGGGCTCGCCGCGGCACTCGCCGCCGTAGGCCTGCTGGCGGTGCCGTTCGCCGCCGCTCCCCCGGCCCAGGCCGACGCCGCGGCGGCGTCCGCGGCCGTACCCGTCGCCCAGGCCGCGACCTCCCCGGCCGCTCAGCTCGCCGAGATCTGCGACATCTACTGCGACGCCAGGGACCCCGCGTCCGCGACCGGTGACCGCGTACCCGTGACCGCCGCGATCCACGGCCGGACCCTCCGGCTGCACGTCTCGGACCCCGACGTCATGGGCTGGGGTTCGATCGAGGGCGGCCAGCCGGGCGACGAGGTCTGGCTGGACCGCTCGTTCGACGGCGGAAAGACCTGGGCGTCCGGCAGCCGGCTCGGTGCCACGACCGTCCCGAGCGGCTCCACGGGCTGGCGCACGCAGATGTACAACGTCGACGACTGGAACAACACCGGCGTCGGCGCGCTGCGCGCCTGCGGCAAGGCGGGCGACCGCGCCGAGATCGCCTGCACGGCCTGGGCCCGCAACGACCGCAACGCGTGGAGCCGGTCGACGCAGGCCGCCACCGCGCTGATGATGCTCTGGGACCGGGACACGGGCCTGTTCGAGACCAACGGCTGGTGGACGGGCGCCAACGCGCTGACCGCCGTCGTCGACAACGCCCGGATCAGCGGGATGAACAGCTACCGGTACGCGATCGCGCAGACCTACGACAAGAACGTGAGCTCGCGCGACGGCCAGTTCCGCAACGAATACCTGGACGACACCGGCTGGTGGGGACTCGCCTGGGTCGCCGCGTACGACCTGACCGGCGACAGCCGGTACCTGAGCACCGCCCGCGCCGACGCCGACCACATGCGCGCCTACTGGACCGACAAGTGCGGCGGCGGCGTGCAGTGGAACACCGGCATCGCGTACAAGAACGCCATCACCAACGAGCTGTACGTCCAGCTCAACGCGGCGCTGCACAACCGCATCCCCGGCGACACCACCTACCGCCAGCGGGCGGTGGAGGGGTGGGAGTGGTTCCGGGACAGCGGCATGATCAACTCGGGCCACCTGGTCAACGACGGGCTGAACGACTCGTGCGCCAACAACGGCCAGCCCACCTGGACGTACAACCAGGGCGTGGTCCTCGGCGCCCTGGCCGAGCTGCACCGGGCCACGGGTGACGCGGCGCTGCTGGAGACCGCCCGGGACCTGGCCGACGCCTCGACCACGTCCTCGTACCTCAACCCCGGGGGGATCCTCCGCGAGGTGAACGAGGGCGACGACTGCAACAGCGACGGCGCCTCGTTCAAGGGCGCCTACGCGCGTGGCCTGGGCAAGCTCAACGCCTACCTGGCCGACCGCCCGTACGGGGCCTACCTGGACCGGCAGGCCGACGCGGCGTACGGCAACGACCGTGACTCGCTCGGCATGTACGGCCCGCACTGGGCCGGGCCCCTCGTACGGCCCGCGACGGGGCACGGCTGCCAGCACGGGGCGCTGGACCTGCTGAACGCGGCGGAAGCCGGCTAGAGCGGAGCGCGCGGCAAATCATCTTGCCGTTCCTGGGAGAATGGGGGGTTGTGAGTACCGAGCCTTCCTCCACCCCCGTGTCCGACGGCGATCGCGGTCGCCCGGGCGGAGGGCGGAACCGCCGGCGCGGCTCGGGCAGGCGATCGGACAACCAGGGCCGCCGCCCGCGCCGCTCCGGGCCGCAACGCGTGACCACCGCGCAGCTCGAGGCCGCGGCCGCCAAGCGCGCCGCCGTCGAGATGCCGCCCATCACCTACCCGGCGCAGCTACCCGTCTCGGCGCGGCGCGAGGACATCGCCGCGGCGATCCGGGACAACCAGGTCGTGATCGTCGCCGGCGAGACCGGCTCGGGCAAGACGACGCAGATCCCCAAGATCGCGCTCGAGCTGGGGCGCGGCCGGACGGGCCAGATCGGCCACACCCAGCCCCGCCGCCTGGCCGCGCGCACCGTCGCGGAGCGCATCGCCGAGGAGCTCGGCACACAGCTCGGCGGCGTGGTCGGCTATCAGGTCCGGTTCACCGACCAGTCCAGCGACGAGACGCTGGTCAAGGTCATGACCGACGGCATCCTGCTCGCCCAGATCCAGCGCGACCCGCAGCTGCTCGCCTACGACACGATCATCATCGACGAGGCGCACGAGCGGTCCCTCAACATCGACTTCCTGCTGGGCTACCTGTCGCGGCTGCTGCCCCAGCGGCCCGACCTCAAGCTGATCATCACGTCGGCCACCATCGACTCCGAGCGGTTCGCCGGCCACTTCTCCCCCGCGGCCCTGGCCGGGCGGGGCGGCGCGCCCGAGTACGTCACCGACGTGCTGCCGGACCTCGCCCCGATCGTCGAGGTGTCCGGCCGCACGTTCCCGGTCGAGATCCGGTACCGGCCGCTCTCGCCGGACGAGGGCGAGCCGGGTACGGAGGGCGAGCGGACGTCGTCGGGCCGCGACCCGGGCAGCCCGAAGAAGAAGGGCAAGGCGCGCGGCGAGGAGGAGAAGGACCTCGTCACCGGCATCATCGAGGCCTGCGACGAGCTGATGCGGGAGGGCAGCGGCGACATCCTCGTCTTCCTCTCCGGCGAGCGCGAGATCCACGACGCCGCCGACGGCCTCGCCGGCCACCTCAAGGAACGCGCCCGCGACCCGAAGCACCCGCAGCACGTCGAGATCCTGCCGCTGTACGCGCGACTGTCGAGCGCGGAGCAGCACCGCGTCTTCCAGCAGCACGCCTCGCGGCGCATCGTGCTGGCCACCAACGTCGCCGAGACGTCGCTGACCGTCCCGGGCATCCACTACGTCGTGGACCCCGGCACCGCGCGCATCAGCCGCTACTCCAAGCAGACCAAGGTGCAGCGGCTGCCGATCGAACCGGTGTCGCAGGCCTCGGCCAATCAGCGCAGCGGCCGCTCCGGCCGCGTCGCCGACGGCATCGCGATCCGCCTCTACTCGCAGGAGGACTTCGACGGGCGGCCCGAGTTCACCGAGCCCGAGATCCTGCGCACCTCCCTGGCGTCGGTGCTGCTGCAGATGATCTCAGTCGGCGTGGTCAGCACGCCCAACGACGTCGCCCGGTTCCCCTTCGTCGAGCCGCCGGACACGCGCGCGATCCGCGACGGCGTGCAGCTCCTCACCGAGCTGGGCGCGCTGGAGGAGGTCGACGGCGTCACGCGGCTCACCGAGGTGGGCCGCACGCTCGCGCAGCTCCCGATGGACCCGCGCCTGGCGCGCATGGTCATCGAGGGCTCGAAGCACGGCGTCGCCCGCGAGGTCGCCATCGTGGCGGCCGCGCTGTCGATCCAGGACCCCCGCGAGCGCCCCGCCGAGCAGCGCGCGCAGGCCGACCAGCTGCACGCCCGGTTCGCCGACCCCCGCTCCGACTTCCTCACCTACCTCAACCTCTGGGAGTACGTGCGGGAGCAGCAGCACCTGCTGTCCAGCTCCGCGTTCCGGCGGCAGTGCAAGGCCGAGTACCTCAACTTCCTGCGCATCCGCGAGTGGCAGGACGTCGTGGCCCAGCTCCGCGAGATGGCCAAGCCCCTGGGCATCGAGATGTCGTTCCAGCCCCGGCACCGGCGTCCCGCCGACGCCGAGCGGCCGGTCCCGGCGCAGGACGGCGCCGAGCCCGAGCCGACGTCGTACCGCCAGACCTGGGACGACGACACCATCCACCGGTCGCTGCTGGCCGGGCTCCTGTCGCAGCTCGGCATGCAGGACACCGGGGAGGTCAAGGCCTCCGCCGTCGCGCACCTGCGCGGGGCCCAGCGCGAGATCGCGCTGAAGCGCGCGAAGAAGCAGGCCCGTAACGAGTACATCGGCGCACGTGGGGCGCGGTTCGCGATCTTCCCCGGGTCGCCGCTGTCCAAGAAGCCGCCCGTGTGGATCATGGCGGGCGAGCTCGTGGAGACCAGCCGCCTGTGGGCGCGCGACGTCGCACGGGTCCAGCCGGAGTGGGCCGAGGAGCTCGCCGGGCCGCTGGCGAAGCGCACCTACTCCGACCCGCACTGGTCCAGCAAGCAGGGCGCCGCGATGTGCACGGAGAAGGTGCTGCTGTACGGGGTGCCCATCGTGTCCGACCGCCGCGTGCTCTGGGCGAAGGTCGACCCCGAGGCGGCGCGCGAGATGTTCGTGCGGCACGCGCTCGTGCAGGGCGAGTGGACCACGCACCACCGGTTCTTCCACGACAACCGTGCGCTCCTGGAGGAGGCGGGCGAGCTCGAGGCCCGCTCCCGGCAGCGCGGCCTGGTCGCGGACGAGGACGACCTCTTCGCCTTCTACGACGAGCGCGTCCCCGACTCCGTCGTGTCCGCCGCGCACTTCGACCGCTGGTGGTCGCAGGCGCGCAAGGAGACGCCCGACCTGCTCACCTTCACCATGGAGCAGCTCGTCGGCGACGCCTCCGTGGACACCGCGCAGTTCCCCGAGACGTGGCCGCAGGGCGAGCTCTCCCTGCCGCTCACCTACCAGTTCCAGCCCGGGTCCGACGCCGACGGCGTCACCGTGCACATCCCCGTCGCCGTGCTCGCCCGCGTGGTGCCGGACGGCTTCGACTGGATGGTGCCGGGGCTCCTCGAGGAGCTGACGGTCGCCACCATCAAGTCGCTGCCCAAGACCGTGCGACGCGAGCTGGTGCCGGCGCCCGACGTGGCGCGCGACGTCGTCGCCTGGCTGCGCGCCGAGGCCCCGGCCTGGGAGGACATCGCGCGGGCCGGCGACATGGCCGAGCCGTACACCGCGGCGTTCACCCGGGCGGTGCGCGCGCTGCGCGACGTCATCGTGCCGGCAGAGGTGTGGGACGACGAGCGGGTCTCGCGGCTGCCGCGGCACCTCCGGGTCACGTTCCGGGTCGTCGAGGAGCGCGGGCGGGGGCGGTCGGCGTCCGCCGTGGTGCTGGACGAGTCGAAGGACCTGGTGCTGCTGCAGCGGAAGTTGGCGTCTCGGGCTGAGGCTGCTGTGCGTTCTGCTGTGAAGGGTGCTGTGGGGGCTGCTCTGGCTGAGGCTCGGGCTGCTGCTGTTGCTGGCGGTGCTGGGGCTGCTTCGGTCGGGGCGGGCGCGGAAGGCGAAGACCCCCGCGCGGACGCGTTCACGGGCCCCAGGGGGCCCTCCACTTCGGGAAGAGATACGTCCGCGCGGGGGTCTTCGCCTTCCGCGCCCTCCGTAGGGGCGTCGCCTTCTGTGGTCGGCGGCCGCTCCGGTGTTGGGGTGGGTGGCGGGGGTGTTGACGGGGTCGGTGTCGGCAGTTCTGCTGGTGGTGGGGTCGTTGTCGGGGAGCAGGGTGGGCTTTCCGGCTGGCCCTCCGGGCTGCCCGACGGTGGGGTGTTGCCTGGGTCCGTGGCTACCGATGTGGGGGCCGGGGTCGTGGTGCGGGGGTTCCCGGCGCTCGTCGAGGAGGTCGCGCCCAAGGTGAAGGGGCAGGCGCGCAGTGTTGGCGTGGCCTTGCGGATCCTGGCGGACGAGAACGCTCAGGCCGCTGCGCACGCGGCCGGCGTGCGGCGGCTGCTGGTGTCGGAGGCTGCGCTCGGGACCGGGCGGATCACGTCGCGGTGGACCGGGACGCAGTCGCTGACGCTCGCGGCGTCGCCGTACCCGAGCACCGAGGCGCTCGTGGCGGACCTGCAGCTGGCGGCCGTCGTCTCGCTGACGTCGGCGGCGGACGAGGCGCGGTACGACACGCCGCCCGGCGGGATCGACGCCGCAACCGTGCGGTCGGCGGCGGCTTACGGGGACGCGCTCGCGTTCGTGCGGAAGCACCTGGAGGACGAGGTGCACCGCGTCGTCGGGCACGTCGTCGCCGCGCTGTCGGCGAGCCGGACGCTGGAGGCGGAGGTCCGCGCGTCGGGCAGCCTCGCGCTGCTCAACACGCTGCAGGACCTCCGCGAGCACCGCGCGAGCCTGATCCACGACGGATTCGTGTCGGCGACGCCGCCGCGGCGGCTGCCGCACCTGGCGCGCTACCTGCGGGCGGACTCGCACCGGCTGACGAAGGCCACGGAGAACCCGGCGCGCGACTCGGACCTCGCCTGGCGGATCGGCGACGTGACCTCCGCCTACGAGAAGGCGCAGGCCACGTACGCGGCGGGCGCCTCCGACGCCGCACGCGCCGCCGAGCTCGCCGAGGTGCGCTGGATGCTGGAGGAGCTGCGCGTCTCGCTGTTCGCGCAGCAGCTCGGCACGGACGGCCCGGTCAGCGAGAAGCGGATCCGGAAGGTGCTGGCGCCCGGCGGCTGGTAAGGCCGGCGCGACGGCGGAGGGGCGGGGTGCGGCTGTCCGCACCC
>NZ_JBHWZO010000125.1:0-17826 GCF_042728455.1 Promicromonospora sp. NPDC060204 | reverse complement strand
GTACGGAAGGTGCGGCCCCGGCGTCGTGCGGGTGGTGCGAGGGATCAGGCCTTGTCGTCGGCCTTCTTCTCCGGCTCGGTCTCGCCCTCGGCGGTCTTCTCCGGGGTCTCGGAGGTCTCCTCCGCCGAGGCCTCGGCCGCGGGGGTGGACTGCGCGGCGACGGGCTCGGCCGTCTCGTCGTCCTCGTCCTCGTCCTCGTCGTCCTCCTCGTCGAGCTCGAGCCCCTCGGGCTCGACCGACGCGAACGCGCGGTAGAACAGCGCGGCGAGAGCGGCACCGACCAGCGGGGCGAGCCAGAACAGCCAGAGCTGGCGGCCGGAGCCGTCGCCGCCCCAGTTGTTCGCGAAGAGCGCGGCGGCCGTGGAGCGGGCCGGGTTCATGCCGGTGTTGGTGACGAACCACGAGACCAGGGTCAGCGCGGCGATGGCGCTGCCCACGGCGACGGGGGCGTAGCCGATCTTGCTGCGGCGGTCGTGCACGCCGAGGTACACGCCGACGAGGATCGCGGAGATGATGACCTCGACGAGCAGTGCCGGGAGCCAGTCGAACTGGGCCTGGCCCTGGGTCTGCAGGTAGAGCGGGGAGTGCTGCGAGAAGCCGTTGACGGCCGAGTCGAACGCGTCGGAGGTGTTCTCCTTGCCGAGCAGCGCGAGCAGCGGCTGCGGCACGGTGGCGAACAGCACGGCGGCGGCCAGGATCGCGCCCACGAGCTGTGCGCCCCAGTAGCTGAACATGTTGCTGACCGAGATGCGGCCGCTGAGCCAGGCGCCCAGCGAGATCGCCGGGTTGAAGTGCGCACCGGAGACGCGGCCGACGGCTGCGGCACCCGCGATGTAGGCGAAGCCTCCACCGAGCGCCACGCCGAGCCCGCCGACCGTGTTCAGCGGGCTGTAGACGAGCACACCCACGATCACGAGCGTCAGCAGGAACGTGCCGAAGGTCTCGGCGAGCAGGCGGGAGAGCAGGCTGGGCGACCGCTCCTCGACCTCGGTGACGCCGCTGGTCGCGGCGAGGTCCTGGGACATGAAGTCTGTTCCTTTCGGTGGCACACCATTCGGTGCGCGTCATGGCGGCGTGCAGTGCGATGTCGCGCACATCCTGCCATTACCCGCCTGAGCAAAACCTGAATACGCGCGGGTATTTTCTTCACCGTACCCGGGTACTGGTACCAGGCAAGACACAGATCGGCCCAGGGGCTGGGCGAGGCGGGTCGGTCGATGCAAGAGTGGGGTCATGACTGAACCCGTGAATGTCACCGTCACCGGAGCCGCTGGCCAGATCGGGTATGCGCTCCTCTTCCGCATAGCCGCGGGCGAGATGCTCGGCGCGGACACGCCAGTACGGCTCCGACTCCTCGAGATCCCGCAGGCCGTCGCGGCCGCGGAGGGCACCGCCATGGAGCTCGACGACTGCGCCTTCCCGAACCTGGCCGGCGTCGAGATCTTCGACGACCCGGTCAAGGCCTTCGACGGCGTCAACGTCGCCCTTCTCGTCGGCGCCCGCCCCCGAGGCGCGGGCATGGAGCGCGCCGACCTGCTGGAGGCCAACGGCGGCATCTTCGGCCCGCAGGGCCGGGCGATCAACGACGGCGCCGCGGACGACGTCCGGGTGCTCGTGGTCGGCAACCCCGCCAACACCAACGCCCTCATCGCGGCGTCGAACGCCCCCGACGTGCCGGCCACGCGGTTCACCGCGATGACGCGGCTCGACCACAACCGGGCGCTCTCGCAGGTCGCGGCGAAGACCGGGACCCCCGTCAGCGAGATCCGCAGGCTCACCATCTGGGGCAACCACTCCGCGTCGCAGTACCCGGACCTGTTCCATGCGGAGGTCGGCGGCCGCCCCGGCGCCGACGTCGCGGCCGACACCGCCTGGCTCACCGACGACTTCATCCCGACCGTCGCCAAGCGCGGCGCCGCGATCATCCAGGCGCGCGGGGCCTCGTCGGCGGCATCGGCGGCCAACGCGGCGATCGCGCACGTGCGCGACTGGACGCTCGGCACCCCCGAGGGCGACTGGACCTCGGCGGGCCTGTGGTCCTCCGGCGAGTACGGCGTGCCGGAGGGGCTCGTCTCGTCGTTCCCGGTCACGTCCGACGGCACGGGCGAGTGGAAGGTCGTCGAGGGCCTCGAGATCGACGAGTTCTCCCGCGGCCGGATCGACGCGAGCGTCGCCGAGCTGGTGGAGGAGCGCGACGCCGTCCGGGCCCTGGGCCTGATCTAGCCCGGCCGCCTGCCCGCCCACGACCGACGAAGGGGGACGCTGCTTGCTCGGGCGTGCGTTCACCTGGTTCTGGGCGGGCGAGGCCGTGTCCGAGCTGGGCACCTACGTCACCACCGTCGCGCTGCAGGTGCTCGTCGTCGTCACGCTCGGGGCGAGCGCCACCGAGCTGGGCGTCGTCAACGCGGCCCGCTGGGTCCCGTACCTCGTGCTCGGCCTCGTGCTGGGCGCGGTGGTGGACCGCTGGCGCCGACGACCGCTGCTGATCACCACGGACCTGGTCCGGGGCGTGCTGCTCGGCTCCGTGCCGCTGCTCTGGTGGGCGGGGGTGCTGAACATCCCCGTGCTGGCCGTGTTCATGGTGGTGCTCGGGCTGGCCTCGCTGCTCAACGACGCGGCGTCGCAGTCCTTCGTACCTCGCCTGGTGCCCCGCACCGCCCTCGTGCGGGCCAACGCCCGGCTCGACCAGACCGGCGCGGTCGCCCAGGCGTCCGGCCCGGCGATCGGCGGCGCGCTGACGACGGCGCTCGGCGCGCCGCTCGCTGTGCTCGTCGACGCCGCCACCTACGTGTTCGCCGCGTTCGCCGTCTGGCGGGCGAAGGTGCCGGAGCCGGGCCCGGCCCGCACCGCGCCCCGGGGCGACGGCGGCGTGCGGTCCTCGGCCCGGCGCCTGCTCGACGACGTCCGCGAGGGCCTGCGCTGGGTCTACCGGCACACCATGCTCGCGCCCCTGGCCCTCGCGACGCACGGCTGGTTCCTCTGCAACGGCATCGTCACCACGGTGCTCGCCCCGTTCGCGCTCGTGGGGCTCGGGATGTCGGCGTTCCAGCTGGGGCTGGCGCTCGCGGCGGCGGGCGTCGCCGGCCTGGTCGGGGCGCTGTTCTCCGAGCGGGCCGGCCGCGTCTGGGGAGCGGGGCGCACGGTCGTCGCGGCGCGCGCCGCGATGGTCCCGGCGTGGGCGGTCGTGGCGCTGGCGCCGGCGAGCGCGACGGCGTCGTCGTCGGACGGGCCCGACGCCACGGCCACCTGGCTGACCGTGGCGACCATCGCCGTCGGGCAGGGGCTCTACGGGCTGGCGACAGGGCTCGAGAACGCGAACGAGATGGGCTACCGCCAGGCCGTGACGCCCGACCACCTGCAGGCGCGGACCAACACGACGATCCGCAGCGTGAACCGGGCCATGCTCGTGATCGGTGCGCCCGCGGGCGGCCTGCTCGCGGACCACCTCGGCTATCGCCCCGCATTGTGGGTCGGCGTGGCCGGCTTCACGCTTGTCGCGGTACTCCTGGGGATCTCGCGATTCAGGACCGCGCGGCACCCTCAGGTATCTTGATATCGAGAGATCGGCACATTCCAACATCCCGGGGAGTCAGCCACACCCATGTCCAAGATCATCTATACCCACACGGACGAGGCCCCGCTTCTGGCGACGTACTCGTTCCTGCCGATCGTCTCGGCGTACGCGGCCAAGGCCGGTGTGGACGTCGAGACCCGCGACATCTCGCTCGCCGGCCGGATCATCGCCCAGTTCCCGGAGCGGCTCACGGAGGAGCAGCGCCAGGCGGACGCGCTCGCCGAGCTGGGCGAGCTGGCTAACGACCCGGCGGCCAACATCATCAAGCTGCCGAACATCTCGGCCTCGGTGCCGCAGCTCAAGGCAGCCATCGCCGAGCTGCAGAGCCTCGGCTACGACCTGCCCGACTTCCCGGAGAGCGTCGAGACCGACGAGCAGAAGGACGCGCGCGAGCGCTACGGCCGCGTCATGGGTTCCGCCGTGAACCCGGTGCTGCGCCAGGGCAACTCGGACCGCCGCGCCCCCGCCTCGGTCAAGAACTACGCGAAGGCGCACCCGCACCGCATGGGCGCGTGGGCGGCCGACTCGAAGACCAACGTGGCCACCATGGGTCACGACGACTTCTTCTCCAACGAGAAGTCCGTGATCGTCGAGGCCGACGACACGCTGCGCATCGAGCACGTCGCCGCCGACGGCACCGTGACCGTGCTCAAGGAGTCGCTGCCGGTGCTGGCCGGGGAGGTCGTGGACGGCACGTTCCTCGACGCCGCCGCGCTGGACGCGTTCCTCGCCGAGTCGATCGAGCGGGCCAAGGCCGAGGGCGTCCTGTTCTCCGTGCACCTCAAGGCGACGATGATGAAGGTCTCCGACCCGATCATCTTCGGCCACGTGGTCAAGGCCTTCTTCAAGCCGGTCTTCGAGAAGTACGGCCAGGACCTGGCCGCCGCCGGCCTGTCGGCGAACGACGGCCTGGGCGGCATCTTCGCCGGCCTCGAGGCGCTGCCGAACGGCGCCGAGATCCGCGCCGCCTTCGACGCCGCGCTGGCCGACGGCCCGAAGATGGCCATGGTGAACTCCGACAAGGGCATCACCAACCTGCACGTCCCGTCCGACGTCATCGTCGACGCCTCGATGCCCGCCATGATCCGCATCGGCGGCCACATGTGGGGGCCGGACGGCGAGGAGGCCGACACCCTCGCGGTGATCCCCGACTCCTCGTACGCCGGGATCTACCAGACCGTCATCGACGACTGCCGCGTCAACGGCGCCCTCGACCCGGCCACGATGGGCTCCGTGCCCAACGTCGGCCTCATGGCGAAGGCGGCCGAGGAGTACGGCTCGCACGACAAGACGTTCGAGATCGCCGCGGACGGCACCGTCCGCGTCGTCGACGGCTCCGGCGCCGTGCTCATCGAGCACGCCGTCCACGCCGGTGACATCTGGCGCGCCTGCCAGACCAAGGACGCCTCGATCCGCGACTGGATCAAGCTGGCCATCACGCGGGCCCGCCTGTCGGAGACGCCCGCCGTGTTCTGGCTGAACTCGCGCCGCGCGCACGACGCCAACCTGATCCGCAAGATCGAGCAGTACCTGCCGGAGCACGACACCGAGGGCCTCGAGATCCACGTGATGGACCCGGCGGAGGCCACGGCGTTCTCGCTCGCGCGCATCCGCCAGGGCCTGGACACCATCTCGGTGACCGGCAACGTGCTGCGCGACTACAACACCGACCTGTTCCCGATCCTCGAGGTCGGCACGTCGGCCAAGATGCTCTCGATCGTGCCGCTGATGAACGGTGGCGGCCTGTTCGAGACGGGTGCCGGCGGCTCCGCGCCGAAGCACGTGCAGCAGCTCGTCGAGGAGGACTACCTGCGCTGGGACTCGCTCGGTGAGTTCTTCGCGCTGGCCGCGTCCTTCGAGCACCTCGCGGTGACCGAGGGCAACGCCCGCGCCCAGGTCTTGGCCGACACCCTCGACCGCGCCACCGGCACGTTCCTCAACGAGGACCGTTCGCCGGGTCGCCGCCTGGGCACCATCGACAACCGCGGCTCGCACTTCTACCTGGCCCTGTACTGGGCCCGCGAGCTGGCCGCGCAGTCGGACGACGCCGAGCTGGCCGCCACGTTCAAGCCGCTCGCCGAGGCGCTGGCCGCCGGCGAGCAGGCCATCGTGGAGGAGCTCGTCGCGGTCCAGGGCAAGCCGGCCGACATCGGCGGCTACTACCGTCCGGACGAGGCCAAGGCCACCGCGGTGATGCGCCCGAGCGCCACCTTCAACGAGGCGCTCGCGTCCCTCTGACGCACTGCGGGGCTGGACGGCAGTGAGGAGGGGGTGGATGGGAGTCCGGACCCGGGTTCCCACCCACCCCCTTCTCGCGCGCCCGACGAGGATCGGGCTCGCCGTGGGCACGGCCGGGCTGGTGCTCTGTCTCGTCGCCGCATGCTCGGCCGACGCCGTGGGGGTCCGGCGCGCGGGCGAGCCGGACTCGAACGGAGTCATGTCGAGCGCGATGGGCGACATGAAGCGTGCTGAGCCGATGTTCGTGGGCCTCATGAGCATCTGCGTGGCCGGACCCGACGACGGGAAGGTCACGGAGGTTCGGGCCGTCGACGCCGCCGACGTGACGGTGACCTCGTTCAGCGTGGTCCCGGGCGCGGCGGACGACGCGGCGGGCCGCGGTTCGCTGACGCGCTCCGGATATGACGTGTCCCAGCACGCGGTGCGCAGCCGGTGCGGCAGTACCGGGCTGGACGGTGTGTCGACGCTCCTCGTGGAGCTGGAACGCGAGGTCGACCAGAGCCGCACGCTCCAGGGATTCGAGGTGGACTGGGAAGCGGGCAGCAGCAGCGGAACCTTCTCCTACCTGTACCAGGTCTCCATCTGCGCGCCGAAGGACGACGCCTGCGCCACGGCGCCGTGACCTTGGTCGCTCCTGTGGAAAAAGAGGCAGGGAGTGTCGGTGTCTCGTCGTAGCCTCGGGAAACGATGATCGACGCACCGCGCACCCCTGAGACCACGCCCGTTCCCGAGGCGTCGCCTCGTCCTGCGCCGACGACGCCGACCGACCCAGCACGCCGGCTCGACTGGCGCCGGCTGTGCGGTCCGGCCGCGGTCGTCGCGATGCTCGCGCTCACCGCGGGCGCTGTCGGCCTGGCGCTCGGCACCGTCGCGGCCGGCCGGCTGGCCGCCGACGCGACCGTCGTCGGGCTCGTGCTGCTCGCCGTGTGCGTCGTCGGCGGTGCGGTGTTCGACGGCGTCGGCCAGGTGACCTGGGCGAGCGTCGTGGACCGCGCCGAGGGCAAGCTTCGCAGCGACCTGCTCAGCGCGGCCCTGCGGCAGCCGCTCGCCACGCTCTCCGAGCAGGCGGTCGGCGAGGTGCTCGACCGGGTGGACGACGACACGCACGCCGTCGGCACCCTGGTGCGCCGCCAGCTCTGGGGCGCCGGCCGCACGGTGGTCGGCGTCGTGCCGATGTGGATCATCGCCGGCATCACCTGGTGGCCGGCCTGGCTGCTGTTCCCGGTGCTGGGCGGGATCGTCGCCCTGCTCACCCGGCCGCTGCTCGGCGAGATCGCGCGCCGCAAGGTGATCGAGGAGGCCGCCTGGACCGACCACGCCGCCGCCTTCGAGGAGGCGGTCGCCGCGCGGAACGACCTGCGCACCAGCCTCGGCCAGGCGTTCGCCGTGCGCCGCGTCGCGCAGCTCTCGGCGATCGTGCACCGCAAGTTCCGCGAGGTGGTGCGGGTCGAGGAGCGCCTGCTGCGGCGGGCCGGCCTGGTGATGTACGCGCTCCTGGCCGGGACCGTCGTCGTCTGTGCGGTCGTCGCCGCCGGTGGCGGCCTGTCGGTGGACCAGCTCGTCACGCTGTTCCTGGTCACCGCGATGTTCGTGGGCCAGATGGACAACCTGGTGCACCACCTGCCGGACATCCAGGAGGGCCTCGGCGCGGTGCTGCGCATCCGGCAGATGCTGGAGGTCGAGCCCGAGCCCGAGGGCGGCGACGACCTCCCCGAGGGTCCGCTGGGTCTCGAGCTGCGCGACCTGACCTTCGCCTACGACGAGGGCACGTTCGCCCTGAGCGGCGTGGACCTGGTGGTCCCCGCCGGCGAGACCGTGGCCCTCGTGGGGCGTACGGGCTCCGGCAAGTCGACGCTGGCGGCGCTGCTGTCGCGCGCCGTCGAGCCGGAGCGGGGCTCGGTGTTCCTCGGCGGCGCCGACGTGCGCGACCTCGACCTGCAGAAGCTGCGCGGCGCCGTGGGCGTGGTCACCCAGCGCACGGAGATCATCGCGGGCACGCTCGCGGAGAACATCGCGCTGTTCGCCGACGTGCCGCGCGCCGACATCGAGGCCGCGGTCCGCGAGCTCGGCCTCACCGACTGGACGGCCGGCCTGCCCGACGGGATCGACACGCTCCTCGGCCCCGGCGGAACCACGCTGTCGGCAGGGGAGGAGCAGCTCGTCGCGTTCGCGCGGCTGCTCGTGCGGCACGTGCAGCTCGTCGTGCTCGACGAGGCGACCGCGCGGATGGACCCGCTGACGGAGGCGCGCGTCGTCGCCGCGTCGGACCGGCTGCTCAGCGGGCGTACCGGCGTGCTCATCGCGCACCGGCTCGGCACCATCGAGCGCGCCGGCCTGGTGGCGGTCCTCGACCACGGCCGCGTCGTGCAGCAGGGGCCCCGCGCGACGCTCGCCCGCACGCCCGGACCGTTCCGCTCGCTGCTGGAGGCCGGCGCGAGCGACGGCTCGCTGGACGAGTCGGCGGCGGCCGGAGCCGGGGCGCGCGCCCAGGCGGTCGCGGCGTCCGCGGACGGCGAGACGGTCGGCACCGCGCCCGCCGACGGCACCGCGCCCGCCGACGGCACCGCGCCCGCCGACGGCACAGTGCCCGCCGACGGCACGGACCAGCCCGACGCCGTCGGCGGCCGCCGACGGGCGGGCACCCCGCCCGACCTGACCCCACCCGGGGACGGGCCGAGCCTCGCGCGTGGCGTGCTGCACGCGCTGTTCGTCCGCCCGAGGTGGGGCCTGTTCGGCGCCGTCCTGTTCCTGCTGGCCAGCCTGGTCGCGGCACAGGGCGCGGTCAGCGGTTTCCTGTGGGGCCGCACGGTCGAGATCGTCGGCACCGGCGAGCTGCCCGTCGGCCTGCTGGTCACGTTCGCCGTGCTGCTGCTCCTGCAGCCGCTGTTCATCTCGCGCGCGCTGGGCGTGTACCCGCGCTGGTGGGTCGAGGTGCTGCTGCGCATCCGGATGTCGGTCATGCACGGCCAGACCCGGCAGTACCGGCTGCCCGCCACGCCGCCCGGCGAGGTGGTGGCCCGGTCCATGGACGCGGACCGCTTCGTGCGGTACGCCGACCGCTGGGTCGACTTCGTCAACGGCCTCGCGATCGTGGCGGTCACGGCCCTGATCAGCGGCACCTGGACCGCCGGCGCCGTGCTGCTCGCGGTCATGGTGGTCTCCGCGGCGGCCTCGGCCGTCGGCCGGCCGATCGCCGGCCGCTCCGCCGCCGGCTCCTCGGCGGCCCGTGCCCGGTTCGGCCGCGCCCTCGTCTCGGCGCTCGACTCGGCGCGCACGGTCAAGCTCGCCGCCCGCACGCCCGACGTCCGCCGCCACCTCGGCGAGGTGGACTCAGGGCGGGTCAAGGCCGCGATCTTCGAGCACCGGGTGCAGGCCGTGCTCGACTCGGTGCCACTGGTGACCCTCTACATCGGCGTCGTCGTCGCCTGGGGCTTCCTGCTGACCGGCACGTGGGACCTGGCCACGACGCTCCTCGTCGCCAACGCCGTGACCGGCTTCGCCTGGTTCGGCGTGGTGGCGGGCGCCGTGGTCACCGAGGCCCCCGGAACCCGTGCCTGGCAGGTCGCGACCGCCCGGTTCGCCGGCGGCACCGACCTGGTCTCGCGCCAGCAGGGCGTGGACCTCGTCACGGGCGTCGCCCCGGCCCCGGAGCCGACGCCGCGCGAGCCGCTCGACCGCCTGGAGCTGCGCCGCCTGACCGCGGTGCACGACGACGGCACGATCGGCGTCTCCGACGTCGACCTCGAGGTACGCCGGGGCGAGCTCGTGCTGCTGCTCGGCCAGGTCGGCTCGGGCAAGTCGTCGCTGCTCTCCGCGCTGGCCGGGCTCATGGAGCACACCGGTCAGGTCCGGTGGAACGGCACCGAGGTGACGGACGCCCAGGCGTTCCTGCGCCCCGGCCAGGTGGCGCACGTGGCCCAGGTGCCGCGGGTGCTGTCCGGGTCGTTCTCCGACAACGTGCAGCTCGACCACGCCCGCGACATCGACGGCCCCGTCCAGGGCGCGCGCCTCGAGCAGGACATGCGCGACGCCGGCGGCCCGCACGCCCTCGTGGGGCACCGCGGCGTCCGGCTGTCGGGCGGTCAGGTGCAGCGGCTCGCGCTCGCGCGGGCCCTCGCCGCCGACACCGAGCTCCTGCTTGCCGACGACGTGTCCAGCGCCCTGGACGCCTCGACCGAGATCGAGCTGTGGGCCGCCCTGCGGGAGCGGGGCACCACGGTGGTCGGTGCGACCTCCAAGCGTGCGGCGCTCGCCCGCGCGGACCGCGTGGTCGTGCTGGTCGACGGCGCGGTGGCCGACGTCGGCCCGTGGTCGGGTCTGGCCCCGCGCTGGAGCCACCTGGCGGGCTGACGAGAGCCGGGCGGGCGCTGAGCCCGCCCGGCTACAGCGCCGGCCGCACCCGCTACCGCGGCGCCTCCACCCGGTGCGGCAGCACGAACACCAGCAGGAACGCCACCACGGACAGCGCCGCGCTGGTCGCCATCGCCAGGGTCGCGCCGTGCGCGAAGACGTCGGCGACGACCTCCGGCGTCGGCCGGCCGGGCGGGAAGTCGAGCGCCCCGAACAGCACCGAGCCGACCACGGCGATGCCCGCCGCCGAGCCGATCCGCTGCATGGTGCCGATCACGCCAGACGCCGCGCCCGCCTCGTCGCGGTCCACGGTGGCGACGATGAACTGCGCGTTGGGCGCGATGAACAGGCCGCTGCCGATGCCGCCGAGCAGCAGCGGGCCCGCGAGGTACCAGTGGGTCAGGTCGCCGGTCGGGACCAGCCAGAGCACGAGCCACACGGAGACCAGGCCCACCGCGACCATGCCGGTGCCGATCACGAGCACGGTCCGGCCCAGGCGGTGGGACAGTCGCTCGCTCTGCGACGCGCCCGCGATCGAGCCGATGGCGAACGGCACCGACACCAGGCCGGAGGCCAGCGCCGAGTGGCCCAGCCCGGACTGCCAGAAGATCGAGATGGTGAAGAAGATGCTGGTGAACGCCGCGAAGTAGACCAGCGCCAGGATCACGCCGCCCGTGAAGGCGGGGTGCGAGAACAGGTGCGGCGGCACCAGGGGGCTGCCGCTGCGGGCCGCGACCCGGCGCTCCCAGAACGCGAACGCGACGAGCAGCAGCAGGCCGCCCGCCAGGGACGTGAAGGTCCACCACGGCCAGCCGGCGTCCTCGCCCTCGATGAGCGGCACCAGGATCGCGACGAGCGCCACCGAGACCAGCAGCAGGCCGACGACGTCGACCCCGCGCGCCGCGCCCCCCACGACGATCCGCGGCAGCAGCATGATCGCCGCGACCACCGCGATCACGCCGAACGGCAGGTTGACGAAGAAGATGGAGCGCCAGCCCTCGTTCTCGCCGAACGCCTCGATGAGCAGGCCGCCGATGATCGGCCCGAGGGCGGTCGAGAACCCGATGGCCGCGCCCATCACGGCGAACGCCTTGCCGCGCGTGCGGCCGGTGAACATGAGCTGGATCAGCGCGGTCACGGCCGGGAAGAAGATGCCGCCGCACAGGCCCTGGACCACGCGGGCCACGATGAGCTCGGTGGCTCCGTTGGCCAGGCCGCACCAGAGGCTGGCGAGCGTGAACCCGGCCAGGCCCACGACGAAGACCCACTTGTGGCCCACCCGGTCGCCCACGCGTCCGGCGGGGATCAGGGCCAGGCCGTAGGCCAGCGCGTACCCGGAGATGATCCAGGAGAGCGTGCCCTCCGAGGCGTCGAGCGAGAGGCGGATGGTCGGCAGTGCGACGTTGACGATCGTCGTGTCGAGCAGGGCCATCGAGACGCCGAGGATGAGCACCGCGAGTGCCAGCCAGGAGCTGCGCGGGGGTGCGCCGGAGGCGTCGTCCGGGGCCGCGGGGGTCGGGGAGGTGGTCACAGGCAAGAGCCTAGGGTGGCGCCATGGAACTGACCTTTCGTGAAGCCGAGCGGGACGACCTCGAACGGATCGTCGAGCTCATCGCCGACGACGCCGTCGCGGCCACCCGGACCGGCACCTACGGCGCGGCCCACGTCGCGGGCTTCGAGGCCGTCGCGGCGAGCCCGGACAACGAGCTGGTGGTCGCGGAGTCCGACGGCGCGGTGATCGGCGTCATGCAGCTCACGTTCATCCCCGGGATCTCCCGCAACGGCGCCTCCCGCCTCCTGGTGGAGGCCGTGCGGGTGGACCGGGCGCTGCGCGGGCAGGGCATCGGCCGCCTGATGATGGAGCACGCTCACGAGCGCGGCCGGGCGCGCGGCTGCGTGCTGGCCCAGCTCACGTCCGACAAGCAGCGGCCCGACGCCCACCGCTTCTACCGCAACCTCGGCTACGAGCAGTCGCACGAGGGTTTCAAGCTCCCGCTCTGACGGACATTTCGCGGGCCGCACGAATCGGTCACTCCGGACGCTTGCTGCAAGGTTCTGCAAGCGTTACAGTCGCGCTCGGACACTTGGGTTCCGGACGACGAAGGGGTCATCCATGTCTCGCACCGCGCGCCCGCGCTCGGCTCATCCCCGCCCGGCCCGTGGGCCCGCCGCGCACCGGCGTGCGGGGGCGGGGCTGGCCGCCGTCGCCCTCCTGGCCTCGCTCGGGCTCGCGGCCTCGACGTCGGCCGCTGCGGCCGGCGTCGTGCCGCAAGCCACGCAGGACCGCACCGCCGCCCTGGTCGGCAGCCTCCAGGACGAGCTCGGCTGCGCCGCCGACTGGGACCCGGCGTGCGCCGCCACGGAGCTCGTCGCCCAGGGCGACGGCACCTTCGTGGCCGAGTTCGAGGTCCCCGCGGGCACCTACGAGTACAAGGTCGCCCTCGACGACGCGTGGGACGAGTCCTACGGGCGCGACGGCGGCGCCGAGAACGCCCCGCTGCACCTCGAAGGGCCCGCGACGGTCCGCGTCTCCTACGACGACACGACCCACCGCACCGCCCTGACGCCGCTCACCCTGGCCGGGGACTGGACGGAGGCGGACGACGCCCTCGTGCACGACCCCGTGCGCCAGCCGGGCAGCGACGAGCGCTTCTACTTCGTGATGACCGACCGGTTCGCCGACGGTGACCCGGCCAACAACGAGGGCGGCCTGGACGGCGACCGGCTCACGACCGGCTTCGACCCGACCGACAAGGGCTTCTACCAGGGCGGCGACCTCGCGGGCCTGCGGCAGAACCTCGACTACATCGAGGACCTGGGCACCACCGCGATCTGGCTCACGCCGAGCTTCCTCAACCGCCCGGTGCAGGGCTCGGGCGCCGACGTGAGCGCGGGCTACCACGGCTACTGGATCACGGACTTCACGCGGATCGACCCGCACCTGGGCACCAACGCGGAGCTGGCGGCGCTGATCGACGACGCCCACGCCCGCGGGCTCAAGGTCTACTTCGACATCATCACCAACCACACGGCCGACGTCGTCGACTACGCCGAGGGCACCTACGACTACGTGGACCAGGCGACCACCCCGTACCGGGACGCCGCCGGCACCCCGTTCGACCCCGCGGACCTCGCCGGCACGGGCGACTTCCCCGAGCTCGACGCGGCGACCAGCTTCCCGTACACGCCCGTCGTCGACCCGGCCGACCAGGACGTCAAGGTCCCGGCCTGGCTCAACGACCCCACGCTCTACCACAACCGGGGCAACTCGACGTGGGAGGGCGAGTCGGTCACGTACGGCGACTTCAGCGGCCTGGACGACCTCATGACCGAGCACCCGCGCGTGGTGGACGGCTTCGAGGAGATCTACAAGGCGTGGATCGACCTGGGCATCGACGGCTTCCGCATCGACACGGTCAAGCACGTGAACTTCGAGTTCTGGGAGGAGTGGTCCACCGAGATCCAGGACTACGCCCGGGAGCAGGGCAAGGACGAGTTCTTCACGTTCGGCGAGGTGTACGACGCCGACGCCGCCAAGACCTCCCCGTACGTGCGCCGCACCGACATGAGCTCGGTGCTCGACTTCTCGTTCCAGTCGGCCGCCACGAGCTACGCCAGCGGCAACAGCGCGCAGCGGCTCGCGGACCTGTACGCCTCCGACGACCTGTACACGACGCCGCACAGCAGCGCGTCCGCGCTGCCGACGTTCCTCGGCAACCACGACATGGGCCGCGTCGGCTACATGCTGGCGGGCGCCGAGAACCCGCTGGAACGCGACGAGCTGGCGCACGAGCTCATGTACCTCACGCGCGGCCAGCCGGTGGTCTACTACGGCGACGAGCAGGGCTTCGCGGGCACGGGCGGCGACAAGGACGCGCGGCAGACCCTGTTCGCGACGCAGGTCGACGAGTACGCCGACCAGCCGCTGGTCACCGGCGAGCAGGCCGGCAGCGTGGACCGCTACGCCACCGACGCGCCGCTCTACGAGCACATCGCCGCCCTGGCCGACCTGCGCGAGGAGCACCCGGCCCTGGCGACCGGCGCCCAGATCGAGCGCTACGCCGAGGACGGCGCGGGCGTCTACGCCTTCTCCCGCGTCGACCGCGAGGAGCGGGTCGAGCACCTGGTCGCCGCGAACAACGCCGCGCAGCAGCGCACGGTCACGTTCGACGCGCTGACCCCGGGCGCGACGTTCGCCCCGCTGTACGGCACCAGCGCCGAGGTCACGGCCGACGCCGACGGCGCGGTGACACTGACCGTCCCGGCCCGCTCCGCGATCGTGCTGGTCGCGGACCGCACGGTGGGCGCCGACTCGACCGGCGTCGCCGCCGTCGTCCCCGGGACGAGCGCCCGGCCGGGCGCCGCGGTGACCGGCGTGGCCCCCGTGGCCGCCGGGATCGACGACGCCTGGGCCGAGACCTCGTTCGCCTGGCGGGCCGTTGGCTCCGCCGAGTGGCACGACCTCGGGACCGCCGAGGACACCTCCCCGCGCGTCTTCCACGACGTGTCGGCGAACGGCGCCGACCTGCCCGAGGGCACGCTGGTCGAGTACCGCGCGGTCACGCGCGACGCCGACGGCGACCGCTCCGCCGCCAGCTCGTACGCGTCGGTGGGCGTGGACGTGAGCGGCGTCGTCGACGACCCCACGGACCCCGACATCGACCTGGTCACCGTGCCCGGCTCGCACAACAGCGAGATGGGGTGCGCCGGCGACTGGACCCCGGACTGCGAGGCCGCGCGCCTCACCCTCGCCGACGACGGCACGTACACCGGCACGTTCGAGCTGCCCGCCGGGTCCTACGAGTTCAAGGTGGCGGTCAACGGCTCCTGGGCGGAGAACTACGGCGCCGACGGCGTGCGGGACGGCGCCAACGTCGCCTACTCGACGGGCGGCGGCCCGGTCACCTTCACCTGGGACCCGGAGACCAAGGTGCCGTCGGTCGAGGTCGGCACCCCGGGCACGCCCGGGGAGGGCCAGCAGGCCGCGCACTGGGTGCGGGAAGGGCTGGTCCTGGTCCCGGCCGCGAGCTTCGGCAGCGGCGACACCTGGGCGCTGGAGACGGAGACGGCGTCGTACGCCCTGACCCCGGCGGGCGGCACCGGCGACGTGCCCGCGGACGTCGCCGCGGACTTCCCCCACCTGGCCGGGTACCTCGCCCTGGAGGTCGAGGGCCTGAGCCGCGCAGCGGCGACGTCGGCCCTGCAGGGGGCGCTGCGCCTGACCCGGCACGACGGCGAGACCCTGACCGCCGCCACCGGCGTGCAGATCCCCGGCGTGCTGGACGACCTGTTCGCGACCCAGCGCACGCTGGGCGTGACGTGGCAGGGGAGCAAGAAGGCCTCGTTCGCGCTCTGGGCGCCCACGGCCCGCACGGTGACGCTCCAGGCCTGGCCCGCGGGCCGGGCGCTGGACGCCGAGCCGCGCACCTTCGCGATGACCCGCCAGCGGGACGGCGCCTGGACGCTCGACGGCGGCCGCGCCGACCGCCGGCTCGACTGGCAGGGCACCCGGTACCGGTACGCCGTCGAGGTGTACGTGCCGAGCACCGGCCAGGTCGAGACCAACGTGGTGACCGACCCCTACTCGGTGGGTCTCACGCTCGACTCGACCCACTCGGTCGCCCTCGATCTCGACGACAGGGCGTGGCAGCCCAAGGTCTGGCGCAGCACGCCCGCGCCGCGGGTGGAGCGGGCCGTGGACCAGACGATCTACGAGCTGCACGTGCGCGACTTCTCCAGCTCCGACGAGACCGTCCCCGCCCGCCTGCGCGGCACCTACGGCGCGTTCGGCGTCAAGGGCTCGGACGGCATGAGGCATCTGCGCTCGCTGGCCGACGCCGGGCTCACGACCGTGCACCTGCTGCCCACGTTCGACATCGCCACGATCCCCGAGGACCGGGCCGACCAGGCCACCACGGGCGACCTGTCCGGGTTCGCGGCCGACGGCACGGAGCAGCAGGCCGCCGTCGCCGAGGTGCAGGGGAGCGACGCCTTCAACTGGGGCTACGACCCGCTCCACTTCATGGCGCCGGAGGGCTCGTACGCGGTGCAGGCCGACGGCGGGGCGCGCGTGGCCGAGTTCCGCTCGATGGTCGGCAACCTGCACGGCGCCGGGCTCCAGGTGGTGCTGGACCAGGTGTTCAACCACACGGCGGCGTCGGGCCAGGACCCGAAGTCGGTGCTGGACCGCGTGGTGCCGGGCTACTACCACCGGCAGAACGCGACCACGGGCGCCGTCGAGACCAGCACCTGCTGCCAGAACGTCGCCACCGAGCACGCCATGGCGCAGAAGCTGATGGTGGACTCCGTGGTCACCTGGGCCCGCGACTACCACGTGGACGGGTTCCGGTTCGACCTGATGGGGCACCACTCCCGCGAGAACATGGAGGCTGTGCGGGCGGGACTCGACGTGCTCACGCTGCGGCGCGACGGGGTCGACGGCAAGAGCGTGTACCTCTACGGCGAGGGCTGGGACTTCGGCGAGGTCGCGGGCAACGCCCGGTTCGAGCAGGCCACGCAGGGCCAGCTCGGTGGCACGGGGATCGGCACCTTCAGCGACCGCCTGCGCGACGCCGTCCACGGCGGCTCGCCCGTCGACGGCTCGTCCCTGTTCACGCAGGGCTTCGGCACCGGCCTGTTCACCGACCCGAACGGGCGGGACGCACGGCTGGAGGACCCGGCGTCGGTCAACGACGGCGGCGACGACGAGGCGGCCGACCTGGCACACCAGACCGATCTCGTGAAGCTCGGGCTGGCCGGGAACCTACGTGCCTACGAGGTCACGACCTCGACCGGGGAGCGGGTCCGGGGCGACGAGCTGGACTACCGGGGCGCGCCCGCGGGCTACGCGGACTCGCCCGAGGAGGTCGTCACGTACGTGGACGCGCACGACAACGAGACGCTGTTCGACCTGCTCACCCTCAAGCTGCCGGCGGACACCACCATGTCCGACCGGGTGCGGATGAACACGGTCTCGCTGGCCACGACCGCGCTGTCGCAGTCACCCTCGTTCTGGCACGCGGGCACCGACCTGCTGCGCTCCAAGTCCCTGGACCGCAACTCGTTCGACTCCGGCGACTGGTTCAACACGATCGACTGGTCGGGGCAGGACAACGGGTTCGGCCGCGGCCTGCCGATGGCCGCCGACAACGAGGACAAGTGGCCGTACCAGCAGCCCCTGCTCGCCGACGCCGCGCTCAAGCCGGACGCCGACGACATCGCGTTCTCCGCCGCGCAGGCGCGCGAGCTGCTGGAGCTGCGGCACTCGACCGAGCTGTTCCGCCTGGGCTCGGCCGAGCTGATCCAGCAGAAGGTGACGTTCCCCGGCTCCGGGCCGGACGCCGTGCCCGGCGTGATCACCATGTCGGTCGACGACCGCGCGGGCCGGACCGACGTCGACCGCAAGCTGGACGGCGTGCTGGTGGTGTTCAACGCGTCACCCGACGTGGCCACGGTCGAGGTGCCCGAGCTCGCCGGCCGGGACTACGCGCTCTCGCGCATCCAGGCGCGCGGCGCGGACCCGGTGGTGCGGGCGACCACCTGGGACCGGGCCGCGGGCACGGTCACGGTCCCGCCCCGCACGGTGGCGGTCCTGACGGACCCCCGGGGCCGCTGAGGTCACTGAGGCACCACTGAGCGGCCGCTCACCAGGCGGGCGGCGACCG
>NZ_JBHWZO010000124.1:0-17883 GCF_042728455.1 Promicromonospora sp. NPDC060204 | reverse complement strand
CCGGCTGGGTGATCAGGTCCCACCGGCACATCAGGGCGCGTCGCCCCAGGGCGACGCCGGCGAGGACGCGACCGTCATAGGCGATGGTCGGCGCCATCGACTCGAGGTCCGCCCACGACGCCGACGCCCGCATCCGCGGCACCAGCCGGCACGGCATGCCCACCACGTCGAGGAACAGCTCGACGGCGCTGCCCGGGTCGCCCGCCTCCACGCACGCCTCCACCCCCGCGATCATCCGAGGATCGGCGGGCGACGCGCCGCTGGCCACGTCGTAGCCGGGCTCGAAGCAGAGCACCCCGGTGACCACGGAGCCCAGGTCGGCGGCCGCGCGCAGCGCCAGGAACGCCCCCGTGGAGATGCCCAGCAGCACGGCCGGGCCCGTGACCTGCAACAACGCGGCGATGTCGTCAACCTCCCGATCCACGCTGTACGGCGGGGTGTCGCCGCTCCCGCCACGCCCGCGCCGGTCGTACCGCAGCGTGGTCACCCGGTCGCCCAGCTCCGACGCCACGGCGAGCGTCACGGGCATCCGGTGCGCGAGGACGCCGTCGATCACGACGACCGCCGGCGCCAGGCCGCGGGCCGGGCCGGTGAGGTCGAAGGCGATCCGCGTGCCGTCGGCCGACGTCGTGAGCGCGTCGACGGTGGTGATGGTCATGCAGGGCAGACGGGCCGGTCCCCCGAAAGTCGTCGCTCGGCCTTGTGCCCGGGCTACGAATTTCGCCGCGAGGAAAATGCCTGTGCATGCGTCGCGGGGCGGCGTAGGTTCTGTGGCACATGAGAAGGGAGGTGATCCGAGAAGTGATTTCACATCGGACCCATGAGGTGGTCGCGCGCTAGTCGCGTGACGCTGTAAGCGTTTCGCGCCGACGGCGGTGGGGTGGCTCAGCACGGGGCCGATCCGACTGCTCAGGCGCAACGGGACATTGGTGGCGATTTCCTCGCGACCACCGGAGCCCGCGGGTGCCGCGCCCTCGTCCAGCACGGCTGACACATGTCGCCCCGCGGGCTTTCCCGTGCCCGGACACATCCGGGACAGAGCCGCGCGAGAGAATGTGCGCGTGACTGCCTACCGCGTGATGACCGTCTGCACCGGAAACATCTGCAGGTCCCCGATGGCCGAGATCGTCCTGCGGGACCGCTTCGAGGCCGCCGGCCTGGGCGACGCCGTGGTGGTCGACTCGACCGGCGTGAGCGACGAGGAGCACGGCAACCCGGTGGACCGGCGCGCTCGCGCCGTCCTCGCCGAGCACGGCTACCCCACCGGCGACGGCCACCAGGCCCGCCAGGTGACCAGGGACGACGTCGGCTCCCGGGATCTGGTCCTCGCGATGACCACGCGCCACGCGCAGGCCCTGCGGAACCTCGCGGGCCGCGCGCAGGCCGACCCGACGATCCGGATGTACCGGTCGTTCGACCCCGCCGCGGAGGGCTTGTCCGAGCAGCAGCTCGACATCGCCGACCCCTGGTACGGGGGTCCCGAGGACTTCGAGGAGTGCCTCGCCGAGATCGAGGCAGCGGCGGACGGCGTCGTCGACTTCGTCCGGGCGGAGCTGGGCGTGCCCTCGGGCGCCTGATCCGTATTTCACCCCGTCCCGACCGGCTCGTCGGCGGTCCGCCGTTTACGGTGTGGGAATGACGCCCGCGTCGCCGGACCGGCTGATCGTCCTCACCGGGGCCGACGGCCGGCTGGGTTCCAGGCTCGCCTTCCGTGTCGCCGCGGCGGGCGGTCACCAGCGCCTGCTGGTCGCCGGCAGGGGCGCCGCCCCCCGGTTGCCCGACGGCGCCCCGCTGCCCGAGACGGAGGTCGTCGCGATCCCGACGGAGGCGGACGCCAGGGCGCTGACCAGCGGTTTCGCCGAGGCAGACGCCGTGTTCCTCGTGCCGGGCCGCGAGCGTCCCGGCCGGCTCGCCAGGCACCGCGCGGCGATCGACGCCGCCGTGCTCGCGGGCGTGCGGCACGTGGTCTATGTGTCGTCGATCGGTGCCGCGCCGGACGCGATCGCGTCCGGCGCCCGCGACGACTGGCTCACCGAGGAGTACCTGCGGGGCACCGACCTCACGTGGACGATGCTGCGCACCAGCATGTTCCACCGCACCCCCACGTTCGCCGTGCACGACGAGTCGTCCGGCTCCGGGCAGCAGGCGCTGCTCCGCGCGCCGGCCGGCCACGGCCGGGTCGCCACCGTCTCGCACGACGACGTCGCCGACGTCGCCACCGCGGTCCTCCTCGACGAGGACCCGGGCCGGCACGCGGGCCGGGCCTACCACCTGACGGGCCCCGAGGCGCTGACCTTCGACGAGATCGCGGCGACGCTGTCGGCGGCCGTCGGCCGCACCATCCGGTACGTGCCCCAGACCGTGGAGCAGGCGCGTGCCCAGTTCTACCGGTCGACCGCCACCGAGGTGGAGGACTGGATCACCCGGTGCCAGGCGATCGAGGCAGGAGTGCTCGCGAACGTGAGCCCCGACGTCGGGCACCTGGCGGGGCGTGCGGCGCGCTCGTTCGAGGTCTGGCTCGACGACTACCCGGCGGAGTGGGCGCACCTCCGGTTACCGTCGGTCAGATGACGAGCCTCTCCCCCGGTCTGGACGACGGGCCGGCACCGGAGCCGGCCTGGGAGCCCGACGTGCTGCCGGGCTTCGAACGCCTGACCCTGCCGCTGGAACCCGACGAGGACGAGCCCGAGGTGGTGGCCACCCTCGTGCGCCGCGCCCGGCCGGGCGACACCGAGCACCACCGGGGGATTCTGCGGGTCGGTGCGGACAACCCACAGGTGGCGCGCCTCTGGGACGAGCTGTCGGAGCTCGGCCGGCGGCTGCGCCTGCCCGGCGCCGGACGGCAGCACACGGACGGGGAACCGGCCGCGACACCCGCAGCACCACCCGACGCCGGCGTCGACGTGCTCTACGTGCACGGCTGGCTCGACTACTTCTTCCAGACCCACCTCGCCGACTTCTGGGAGTCGCTCGGCGTGCGGTTCCACGCCCTCGACCTGCGGCGCTACGGGCGCAGCCTGCGCGAGGGCCAGACCCCCGGGTACGTCCGCAGCCTCACCACCTACGACGAGGAGATCGAGGCGGCGCTCGCGGCCATGGGCCACGGCGTCGACGACCGCCCCGACCGCAAGCTCGTGCTCATGGGGCACTCCACGGGCGGGCTCATCCTCAGCCTGTGGACGGCGAGTCACCAGGAACGCGTCACGGGGCTCGTGCTGAACGGACCGTGGCTGGAGTTCCAGACCCGCGAGGCGGGGCGCAAGCTCATGGAGCCCGGCATCCGGGTGCAGTCCGTGCTGGTGCCCCGCAGCCAGCTCGTCAACCTGGACCGCGGCCTCTATGCCCGCGCGATCTCGTCGCGGTTCGACGGCGAGTGGGACTACGACGTCGCCTGGCGGCCCGACGCCGGCTGGCGCGCTACACCCGCCTGGCTGGCCGCGATCTTCCGCGGGCAGGACCAGGTCGCACGCGGCCTGGGCATCGATGTGCCGGTCCTCGTGCTGCTCAGCGCCCGCAGCAGCATCCCGACGCGGTGGACCGAGGAGATGCGCCACACCGACTCGGTGCTGGACGTGGTCGGGATCGCCCGCCGCGTGCCCGACGTCGGCTCCCTCACCACCCTGGTCCGCATCGACGGCGGCCTGCACGACGCGACCCTGTCGGCGGCGCCCGCACGCGAGCAGGTCTGGCGCGAGACGGCGCGGTGGTTCCGCGGTTACGTGCTCGCACCGGCCGGCGCCCCGGCGCCCCGCGCCTGATCCTGGCGGGCCCTGGCAAAGTACGGGTCCTGGTGCGATCCTGGAAAAGAGGTGCCCACACCGACGTCGGGCACGAGGGGCGATGCGCCATGACAACGCACCAGGAGACTCACCCGCGGGCTCGTCGAAGCGGGCCGTTCCTCGCGCGCGGCGAGATCGTCGTCGGGGTGGTCGCGCTCATCCTCGGGATGCTGATCTCGCAGGGTGCCGCCGAGGGCGTGACGATCGTGGGCTGTCTGACGATGGCAGTGGGAGCGGTGTCCAGCCGGTTCGGCGCGCACCGGGGCCGCATGGCCATCGCGGCCGGTCTGGGGTTCGCGCTCGGATCGGTGCCCTACTGGCTGATGACCGCCGTGGTCATCGTGACGGCCTACGGGTTCTGACCCGCAGTCACCAGAACTTCCACCACGGCCGGCCTTCCGGCGACCGCCCCCGCGCCGCGGCCGGTGCGGGCGCCGACGCCGCGGCACGACGTGCGGCCCGTCGCTCCCGCCACCTGCGCACCTGCTCGTCCACGTCGCGGGTGGGCGTGACGATGGGCGGGCCGCCCTGGAGCTGACGCCGGGCGTCCACGACGCGCGCGTTGAACTCCGTGACGATCTCGCGGACGCGCTCCTCCATGGCTTCGAGGTCGAGCCTGGCGTCGAGCTCGGCGTCGTCCTTGCGGAGCTGGGCCGACGGCAGGACGCCGGTGATGTTCTCGCGCTCGATCAGGCCCTTGACCCACCAGTCGGGGTCGTGCTTGCCGCCGATGCCCGGGATCGGCTTGCCGTGCAGGGGCAGGTTGTCGAACTCGCCGCGGCGCATCGCCTGGTCGATCACCACGTCGACGTAGCGCGAGCGCTCCTCGACGGACATGCTGCCGGGCCGCTTGCCCTCCGACTCGTTGGCATCGTCCTCGCCGGCGTCGCCGTCGTCAGACGTGGGGGACCCGTGCTGCTCCGCGCGCTCGGCCGCTGCCTCCCGGCCCACGCGGTACTGCGCGGCTCGGCGGAGGGGGTCGTTGTCTGCGTCCTCGCGCGGTCCCGGCGCCATGGCGCCATGTTACAACTTTCACAAGCGGCCGGAAAGGCGATGTGGGCCGACATCGCTCAGGTCCGGAAGGTGGCCCCGTAGTTCGCATGCGATTTGCAGGGCCAGGAACACAATCATGAGTCCAGCCTCACAATTGTGAGTGGGGTTTGAGCTTGGTGAACGCTGGTTCGTCACGCTCCGCGCCGCGGACTTGTGCCCCGTTCGGCCATTCCGGCGGCATGATGACCGGATGCGTCGCGTGGTCGTCTCCGAGGACCAGGCAACCTCTGTGCCCGCTCGCCCGTGGTGGGCGGTATGAGAGCGGAGACCACCGAGCAGCCCGTCGTCGACCCGGGGCGTGCCAGGGTACTTGTCGCGCCCGATGTCGACGCGGAGTTCGTGGACTTCGTGACGTCGGCGGGCGCGTACCTCTACCGGACGGCCTACCTCCTGTCCGGCGACGCCGACCAGGCCGAGGAGCTGGTCCAGGCCACGTTCGAGCGGACGTACCGCGCCTGGGCCAAGGCCCGGGTGGGGGAGCCGCGGGCCTATGCACGGCGCATCCTGATGAACCTCCGGATCGACGGCTGGCGCAAGGACCGGCGCACGGCAGTGACGGACGACGGCGTCATCCCGCTCTCGCCCGTGTCCGACCACGCGCACGACGTCGCCGTCCGCGACGAGCTCGGCAGGGCGCTGCGCTCGCTGCCTCTCGGGCAGCGACGGGTCGTGGTGCTGCGGCACCTGCTCGACCTGTCCGAGGCGCAGGTCGCCGAGGAACTCGGCATATCGCTCGGCTCGGTCAAGTCCGCCAACGCGCGCGGTCTCGCGCGGCTGCGTTCCCTGCTCAGCGCCTCGGCGATCGAGGCAGTCCCGGAGTTCCGGGCGGACGGCGACCGGGTGCTGCTCCAGGCCCGGGCGGCGGCCCGACGCCGGCGGGCCGTCCAGGCCGTGGCGACGGTCGCGGGGGTGTTCGTGCTGGTCGTCGGCCTCCTGCTGGCCGGTCCGGTCCGGGTGCCCGGCCTCGGGCCCGTCGCGCTGCCGGGCAGCGAGTGGCTGCGCGAGGTGCTCGGGCTCGAGGGCCGGGGGATCTCCGGCCTGCCCTCGGATCACACGGACACCGCGGCGTGCACCCGGCCCGACGACGAGGCGCCCACGACCCCGGTCGACACCGGGTCCGACGGCTGGGGCGAGTTCACCGTCGTCGGGAGAATCGACGCGGCGGACGCGCACGACGTCGAGCGGTGCGTCGACGTCATCGTCGACCACCGGTGGACGACCGCCGCCCGGGTCGAGGCGGACGCCACGACCCTGGGCGCGCGCGAGAGCCTCCTCAACTGGGACGACCCGTACGAGGCGCTCGACGGCGACCTCATCCCCGGGCCGATCACCCTGAGGGCTCTGGCGCCGGACGGCAAGGGACGGAGCAACACGGTCGAGGTGGCCGAGACCGAGCAGATCGACGGACGCTGGCCGCAGGCCCTGGGTCTGGTCCGGCAGGGCGACCGGGCCGCCTGGTTCGAGACGCCGAACACCCAGATCGCCGGGACGTTGCCGTGGACCCTGCGGGCCCTGGGCGAGGACGGGGCCGTGACGACAGTCAGCAACTCGTCGGCGCTGGAGGACGCGGAGGCCGGCACGGTGGCGCTCTCGGACATGCTGCTGGGGTGGACCACCGCGCCGAACGTCGCGCAGACAAGGTGCACCCAGACGCTCCGCACGGCGGCGCTCGACGGGTCCGCTCCGGTCCCCCCGCCTGTCCGGGAGCGGGTGTGTGCCCTGGGATCGACGTCGGACGGCCTGCTGTTCGCTTACGAAGAGGGATCCGGCGGCCCGGGTATCGGGGCCGGACCCGGTATGACCACCGTCTTCGAGCTGATCTCCGGTCCGGACGACACGGAGTCGGAGCAGTTCCTCTCGCTCCGGAACGAGGCCCTCGAGTACGACGCGGTGTCCGCGCTCGGCTACGACGCCGGTCAGCTTGTCTTCGCCGCCGGTGACCTGCTCTACCTCGTGGACCTCCCCACGCAGACGGCCTACCAGGTACGCGGCACCTCGCCCGTCACCGCCCTGGACGTGTCCGCCGGGACCGTTGCCTGGTCGACGGAGGACGGCTCGGCCTACGCGATGGTGGACCGGGACGGCGCGCCGGGCGTCGTCCGGCTGTCTCGCGAGCAGGCCGCGGTCGGGGTCGACGGCGACCACATCGCCTGGACCAGTCTCGGGGAGAACGGCGTCGCGTCGCTGACGTTCGCCCGCGTGCGCTGGTGAACCTCGGGCGGCTCGTACCGCCGTCGGGCACCCCGGTGGGCCATGATGGCCGCATGAAGGTCTCTCGCCGGTCCCACGTGCCCCCGTTCGCCGTCATGGAGGTGCTCGCCGCCGCGAACGCGCGCCGGGCCACCGGGGCGGACGTGCTCAACCTCTGTGCGGGGGAGCCGTCGACCGGCGCCTCGGACGTGGTGCGGGAGCGCGCCATCGCGCTGCTCCGCGACGGGAACCTCGGCTACACCGAGGCGATGGGCGTCCCGGCGCTGCGCGCCGAGATCGCGGGCCACTACCGGCGCTGGTACGACGTCGAGGTCGACCCCGCGCGGATCGCCGTCACCACGGGGTCGAGCGGTGGGTTCGTGCTCGCGTTCCTCGCGTCGTTCGACGTCGGCGACCGCGTGGCGCTCGCCCGCCCGGGCTACCCCGCGTACAAGAACATCCTGTCGGCGCTCGGCTGCGAGGTCGTGGAGCTCGACTGCGGCCCCGAGACGCGCTACCAGCCCACGGTGTCGCAGCTCAACGAGGCCTACTACGGCGGCGGGCTCGACGGCGTCATGGTCGCCTCGCCCGCGAACCCGACCGGCACGATGATCACGCCGGCCGAGCTGGCGGCGATCGCCGAGTGGTGTGCCGACCATGACGTGCGCCTGATCAGCGACGAGATCTACCACGGCATCGCCTACTCGGACGAGGTGGCGCAGGCGACGGCGACCACGTTCGTCGACCAGGGCGCCGTCGTCGTGAACTCGTTCTCGAAGTACTGGGCCATGACCGGCTGGCGCCTCGGCTGGCTCGTGCTGCCGGACGAGCTGGTCGCACCCGTCGACGCCCTCGCCAGCAACGTGGCGCTCTCGCCGCCCGCGCTCGCGCAGCACGCCGGCATCGCCGCGTTCTCCCCCGAGGGGTACGAGGCGGCGGCGCAGAACGTGGCGCGGTACGCGGCGTCCCGCAGGCTGCTCCTGGAGCGGCTCGGTGAGCTCGGCTGGCGCCCCGTCGCCCCGGCCGATGGCGCGTTCTACCTCTACGGGAACATCGCGTCGTTCGAGCTCGACTCGGTGACCTACTGCGCCCGCCTCCTCGCCGAGGCCGACGTGGCCATCACGCCCGGCACCGACTTCGACGGCGTGCACGGCGGGGAGTGGGTGCGGCTGTCGTTCGCGTCGTCGCTCGACACGGTGTCGCGAGCGGTGGACCGGATCGTGGCCTGGCACAAGACGCTCTGACGCCGCCGAAAAGTTCACCCTGTGGACGCCCTGAATACTGCGGTCCTCGCGTACCCACGTCTGGCACGATGCGGCGTGCTCCCGGTTTCCGGGCCCATCTCCCGCGAGGTCGTTCCATGGTCATCGGTGCCCGAAAGATGCTCGTCTCCGTGCTGGGAGTCGCGCTGGCCGGCAGCCTCCTGACCGGCCTGCCCGCGGCTGCCGCGGACACGGACTCGGATGGCCCGTCGACCACGGCCTATGCGCGGACCTGGTACAGGGTCGCGACCGCTCCGGCGACGGCCCCCGCGGGGACACCGGTCCAGGTCCACGGCTACATCGGGATCCAGCCTTCCTCCATCTGGGACCCGGTACAGCCGGGGCGTGGGGTCCAGGTCACGATCTACTTCGACCCGTCCGGGACGGCGCCCCGCCAGCTCGCTTCGACGGCCGTCACCAATGACAACGGGTGGTTCGCCAAGACGTTCAGGCCGACGACCTCGGGTACGTACGACGTGGTTGTCGCGAACGGGGGCGATGTGGTGGGGACCGATCACGCCACCTTTAAGAAGCGGTCGGCGAGCCAACCGGTCCGATCGGCAGTGGTCTCGCATTCCAAGGACGGTCACACCGCTTCGGTCTCCGGGTGACCGTTCAGGACGTCGTCACACGGGTCGAGCCGCAGACCGTCTCCATCGATGCCGGGATCCTGACCCCGGGGGACCCGGGCAACTATTATGCCGGGCCGTACATCGTCAACCGTCGCGCAGAGGGCCGTTACTCGGTCGGCGACTTCTACGGCGACCCTGCACAGGAGATGTGGCAGACGGAATACAGCGGTACGCGGACCTACCAGATGTCGGCCGTTCACCCAGCTGGTCTTTACAGCGTCTATTTCGACGGCGTGATCGACGTCGAGACGGATCACTGGGACGCGGACGGCAACGGCCAGCTCGAAGCGGTCAGGGTTGATTTCCCTGGCAAGTTCGTCACCACTCTCCGAGTGCGCCGGGCGAGCAGCACGACCATCGCGGCGTCGGCGACGTCTTTCACCGGGCCCAAGACGATCACGCTCCGCGGCGCGGTGCGCAAGGTGCAGCTGGTCAGCAGGACCAAGGCCGCCGTCCGGCTCTCGCCGAACACGCCGGTCAAGCTCTACTTCGACCCGGCCGGTGCGACGGGTCCGCAGTACAAGAAGACGGTGCGGACCAACTCGAAGGGCATCTACACGACGACCTACCGCACGTCGATGTCGGGTCAGTGGATCGCGAAGTACCCGGGCACGGACCTCCAAGCGCCGTCGCAGGGCGCCGTCACCATCACCGTGAAGTAGTTCGAGCGGCTGCGCCGGTCAGCCCCGCCGGCGCAGCACCTCGGGGAGCAGCACCCACAGGACCGCCATCACCACGAGCGCACCGGCGCCCGCGATGATCCCCGCGGTCCGCCCGACCACGACGTCGAACACGAGCAGCGAGGCGCCCGTGATCACCAGGGCGAGGGCCCCGAGGGCGGCACGCGTGATGCGGTCGGCGAGGGTGACGATGTTCCGCTTCATCTGCTTGCGGAACAGCGCCCGGTGCACGCTGACGGGCGCCACGATGAGGGCGGTCGCGACCACTGCCGCCACGACGAGGGCCAGGTAGACGACGACCTGGTACCGGTCGAGGTCGGCGAACCGCGACTGGAAGGGCAGGGTCAGCAGAAAACCGGTGAGGATCTGCACGCCGGTCTGCATGACGCGCAGCTCCTGGAGCAGCTCGTTCCAGTTCCGGTCCGCGCGTTCGTTCTGCGATTCCTGCCTACCGTCGGTCTGCATAATCCCCATTCTCACCTGACGTCCGATTTAGCGGAGCGGGTGAGAGAAATTCACCCCCTCGCATCACCGCCTCCCGTGGCCCGCCCCTGTGGGCCGGGAGAACATGCGGCTGGGCGGGACGCGTCCGCGTCCCTCTGACGAGGGGGCTGCTTTGAACAGATCGAGGATGCGGGCGTCGCTGGGCATGGCGCTCGGGGCCGCACTGCTGATGACCGGCGTCGCCGCGACACCGAGCCTCGCGGCGGAGGTGAGCACGGCACCGCCGCCGGGCGTCACCGCGGACCGCGTGACCAACAGGGTGGACGACGTCGTCGTCTCCGCCAAGATCTCCCTGCCGCCCGGCGGGGACGTGGTCGGGTCCATCACGGGCACCATGTCCATCACGCACAACGGGTCCTCCGCGGCCATGCGCTCCGGGCGCATGACGATGGTGGACCCGGAGGGCCGCAGCCTGACCGGGGCGCAGTTCGTGGCGTCGGGCACGGCCAACACGTGGACCTCGAAGGTCACGCTGCCGGCCGACGCCGAGCCCGGCGTCTACGAGGTGTCGGTGTCCGCGGAGATCGACGTGACCACCACCGACGGCGTGGTCAAAGTGCCGATCCGCACTGCGGACCCGGTGCTGGTGCCCTTCCGTGCGAAGCGGAACATCCCCCTGATCTGGACCTCGCCGGCGAGCGCGCCCGCGGGCTCGACGGTCTCCTTCTCCGGAGCGGCGAACATCCGGAGCCTCGGGACCGGCGACTATGAGCCGGCGACCGGCCAGGAGGTCAAGGTGTACTTCGACCCCACGGGCGACGCACCGGAGGTGTTCATCGACACCCTGACGACCGACGACCGCGGCTACTTCACGACCCGGCAGCAGCCGGGCGCGTCCGGGAAGTGGCGGGCGGAGATGCCGATGACCGACACCGGCGCGAAGGCGGTGTGGACCCTGACCTCGGCCGAGCGAGCCCGCGACACCACGCTGCGGCAGGGCACGGTCAGCGCCACGCAGGGCGGCTTCACCGCGGGTGACCACCTGATGACGCATGACGTCGTGCTGGGACTCGCCCCCGTGCAGCGTCGGGTCGACGTCGGCAGCCTCGACTTCACCGTGGGTGGCACGTCCGGTTGGGTCAGCGCGGAGAGCCGGCGCGGCGAGGGCAGCTTCCCCGACGGGTACCGGGTGCAGCGGGAGCTGACGCACTCCGGGATCGGCACGAGCCACGTGACGTTCACCTTCAACCCGACGCTGCCGGCCGGCGTCTACGACATCGGGATCCGGGACGCCATGAAGGCGTGCTCGGCGCCGGACTGGGACGGGCTCGAGGGCGGCACCAGCAACTGCACGCACGACGTGCTCATCGAGGACCCCACGGTGACGACCATCGTGGTCAAGCGCGCGACCACCACGACGGTCGCCGCCTCGCAGACGTCGGTGCCCTCGGCGCGGAACGTCACGATCAGCGGTGACGTGAAGCGGGTGCAGCTGGTCAGCGGCGGCGGCGCGGCGATCCGGCCGGCGCCGAACACGCCGGTCAAGCTGTACTTCGACCCCACGGGGTCGTCGCCCGCGGTCCTCAAGAAGGAGCTCACCACGGGCTCCGACGGGACCTACTCGGCCACCGTCAATGCGGCCTCCTCTGGCCGGTGGATCACCAAGTACGCGGGCACGAGCCTGCTGGCCAAGTCGCAGGCGGCCGTGACGGTGACGGTCGGCTAGACCGCGCTGTCGGCTGCGTGGCCGGCGGCCGCGAATGGCCGGAGGTCCGCCTCCGCCGGGCGATCAGGCATGGGTTCTCACGCGGATCCATGCCTGATCGCCTGGTGGGGCGGACCTTTGTGCTGTCCGTCCGCCCGAAAGTTCACCCCTGCGATTCTCAGCCGACTCGCACCGTTTGTCGCGGTGCCTGACAGGATCAGCCTGTTCCCGGTTGCCGGGCCACACTCCCACCCCACCGCGAGGTATCCCATGGTCATCGGTGTCCGGAAGTCGTTCGGTCAGGTGCTCGGCCTGGCGCTCGTCGGGAGCCTGCTGGGCGGGCCGGCGGCGGTCGGGGCACCGACCGGTGAGGACGAGGCGGGTCTGTCGACGTACAGCTACAACGACATCGCCCTCGCCCCGAACGTGGCACCAGCCGGCTCGCCGGTCCAGGTGCACGGCTTCGTGGGTCACGGTCAGTCCGCGCCCGCGGCCGGGGAGCCCGTGACGATCTACTTCGACCCGGCCGGGTCGGCGCCTCGCGAGGCCGTCGCGACCGTCACGTCCGGCGCCGACGGCTGGTTCGCCAAGACAGTGCGGCCCAGCACCTCCGGCACCTACGACATCGTCCGGCCTGGCGAGGACGAGGACACGGTCATTGGCCCGGGCACCGCGACGTTCACGAGCCGCAAGGTCACCCAGCCCGTCCGGTCGGTCGTGGTGTCGGGCACGAAGAACGGGCACACCGCGAAGGCACGGGTGATCGTCCAGGACGTCGTGACCCGGATCGAGCCGCAGACGGTCTACGTCGACGCGGGGCTCCTGACCGCCGGACGTCCAGGGAACCTCAAGTACTCCGGGCCGTACATGACCAACCGCCGCGCGGAGGGGCGGTTCGGTGCGGGCGACGTCTACTACAGCAGCGGCGAGTTCCCGTGGCGGACGAACTACAGCGCGACGCGGGCCTACCGGCTGTCCGCCGTGCATCCGGCCGGCCTGTACGACGTCCGGTTCACGGGCGAGATGGCCGTCTGGACGGATCGCTGGGATGCCGAGGAGGCGCGTGTCGAGATGCCGGGGGACGTCGTCACGACCGTGCGCGTCCGCCGGGCTAGCAGCACGACCATCGCGGCGTCGGCGACGTCGTTCACCGGGCCGAAGACGATCACGCTCCGCGGTGCGGTGCGCAAGGTGCAGCTCGTGAGCAACACGAAGGCTGCGATCCGGCTGTCGCCGAACACGTCGGTGAAGCTGTACTTCGACCCGGCCGGTGCGACGGGTCCGCAGTACAAGAAGACGGTGCGGACCAACTCGAAGGGCGTCTACACCACGACCTACCGGACGACGCGGTCGGGCCAGTGGATCGCGAAGTACCCGGGCACGGACCTCCAGGCGCCGTCCGAGCGGGCCGTGACGATCACGGTGAAGTAGCGGCGTCACGACATCATCGGGCCTCGGCCCGGGACCGGATCTCCGGGCCGAACGGCCTGGCAGGATCCCGAGCACATTCATTTGTAGGTGGAGAGGCTTTTCATGCGCACGTCGGTGCGGCGAGTAATGGGTGCCCTGTCGGCGTTGGTCCTGACGGGCGCAGGGCTGGTGGTCGGCACGGCGCCCGCGAGTGCTGGTGTCGGGACGATCACCGGTTCGAACGGAGACGTCCAGGTCACCGCGCAGGTCTATGTGCCCGACGGTGCTGACAGCCTGACCGTCCGGCTACAGCACAACGGCACCTCTGTGAGTCTGACCAGCGCAAGGGTCTGGGTGAAGGATCCGCGGGGCGAGCAGATCTACTCCCGCGAGACGCCGTTCGAACTCGACGGCGAGGTGTGGAAGGCCGTCGGCTTCGAGCTCCCGCGCGGCCGGGATCTCGGTCGCTACCTGGTCTCGTTCGACGCCTATGTCGCCGTGGAGACCGAGGCAGGATCGGTGGAGGTTCGTGTCGCGGGCACGGACGCGGTCGAGTTCTTCGATCGCATGAGCTCCGGAATCAGCGACTTCCAGGTGACCCCGCAGAACGTTCCCGCGGGCGAGAAGGTTCTGGTCTCGGGCATCGCGCTGCACGGAGCATCCGGGTCGACGCCCTTGGTCGGCGAGCTGATCCAGATCTGGTTCGACCCGAAGGGCACGGCTCCGCGGGTGTATCGCGGTTCCGCGACGTCCGACGCCCGGGGGTACTTCGAGAAGACTCTGGTCGCGCCGTCGGATGGCACCTGGCGGGCCGTGGTCCCGAAGTCCGAGAGATATCTGGAGTCCGCACCGGCAGATGCCGCGCAGGAGACTCGTGTCATCAACCGGCCTGTCCGTTCCGGCTCTGTGGTCAAGACGGTCGGGGGCTACTCGGGCGGCGTGCGGGTGATCGCCCCCGACGTCGTCATCGGCCTTAACTCCGTGACCGCACGGTTCGACCTGGGATTCGTCGGCTTCGGCGGGACGCGCAGCTCGAGTCACATGTCGATCGAGAGCAGGCGCGGCGAGGGCATGTACCCGAATGGCGCGGGGTTCAGCCCGGTACTCCACTGGCAGGCGACCGCCCTGCCTGACGGCTCGATCGCTCCGGAGTCCCAGTCGGATCACGCCGAGGTGCGGATCAGCCCATGGATGCCCGCCGGGGTATATGACGTCGGGATCAACGAGCAGCGCGTCGCGATCTGCTCGAGGTTCCAGGTGCTGGGTCGCGACAGCTGCAAGACGAACGCCGTCGTGGCCGACCGCACCATCACCACCATGACGGTCAAGCGTGCCAGCAGCACAACCGTCTCGGCGTCGGCCAAGATGTTCACCGGGCCGAAGACCATCACCCTGAGCGGCGCCGTGCGGAAGGTGCAGCTGGTCAGCAACACGAAGGTCGCGAACCGGCTCTCGCCCAACACTCCCGTGAAGCTGTACTTCGACCCCGCGGGCTCGGCCGGCCCGGTCTACAAGAAGACCGTGAAGACGGGTTCGGCCGGTACCTATTCCACGAAGGTCGGCACGAGCATCTCCGGTCGCTGGATCGCCGAGTACCCGGGCACGGCCCTGCAGGCGCCGTCCCAGCACGCCGTGACCATCACGGTGAGGTAGCCCCGAAAAGCAGGTTGACCTCCTGCTCGACCCAGGTCTAGCCTCGAATATGACCAGATGCACGAATCTGGTCATATTTTCACGGAGGCCAGGGTGGAGGCACCAGGCATGGGCACGACGACGTCACAGCGGCGGGGGACCGCGCAGCGCAGGTTCGAGCGGGCGCAACGGATCCTCGACGCCGCCACCGAGCTGGTGCTGCGCTGGGGCTACGACAAGACCACCATCGACGACGTCGCCCGGCTCGCCGGGGTGGCCAAGGGCACCATCTACCTGCACTGGGGCAGCCGCGAGGAGCTGTTCGCCGCCCTGATGCGGTGGGACCGGGCCCAGATGATCGGCGCCGTCCGCCGTCGGCTCCGCGAGGACCCGTCGGCCGCCACCCTGCCCGGGCTGTTCGGCCTCCTCGCCCACGAGCTCCACCGGCGTCCGCTGCTGCAGGCCGCGATGGTCCAGGACTCCGCGGTGCTGGGCAAGCTCGTGGCCCGCAAGCAGACCAGCACCACCACGCCCGAGATGGTGGCCCCGTTCGGCGAGTACCTCGCCACGCTCCGCGAGCACGGCGTGGTACGCGAGGACCTCAGCCTGGAGGACCACCTCACCCTGGTCGCGGCCGTGCTGCACGGCTCTCTCGTCTCGCTGCGGATGATGCCCGACTCCCTCCGGGTGTCCGACGAGCGCGCCGGCGAGCTGATCGGCGACACGCTCGCGCGCGCCTTCGCCGCCGAGCACCCGCCGTCCGACGCCGCGCGGGCCGTCTGCGCGGACGCCACCCGCGCGTTCGTCGACCAGGCCTACGCGGTGGCGCGGGCCAGGCTGCGGGAGTCGCTCGGCGACGACCTGCCTCCGGACGAGGACCTCCCGCCGGACGAAGACCGACCGCAGGCAGAGCGGTCGCCCGAGGAAGACTCCGCGCCGACCGAAGGAGACCCGTCGTGAGCACCGAGGTTACGCAGTCGTTCACGCTGCCGCTCGCGGATCCCGCGGCGGTGGAGCTGGCGGCGACCGGCGGCAAGGGCTCGTCCCTCGCCCGCCTGGCCGCGGCCGGCCTGCCGGTTCCCGGCGGCTTCCACGTCACCACGGACGCCTACCGGGCCGCGGTGGCCGGAGCGGCACAGCAATCGATCGTCGAAGCCGCCCGGGACGTTGACCCCGACCGGCCGGAGACCCACGAGGCCGCGGCGGCCCGGATCGCCGAGGTGTTCGCCGGCCTCAAGATCCCGGCGGCGGTGGCCGACGCCGTCCGGGCCGGGTACGCGAGCCTTCGCGCCGAGGGCGACAGTCCCGCAGGCGGCCCGGACGACCCGGCCCCCGCCGTCGCCGTCCGCTCCTCCGCCACGGCCGAGGACCTACCGGGCATGTCGTTCGCCGGCCAGCAGGACTCGTTCCTCAACGTCCGCGGCGAGGACGCCCTGCTGCGCGCGGTCCGGGGCTGCTGGGCCTCCCTGTGGACGGCGCGCGCGATCGGCTACCGGGCGCGCCACGGCATCCGCGCCGACGAGGTCACGCTCGCCGTGGTGGTGCAGCGTCTGGTCGACGCCGACGCGGCCGGCATCCTGTTCACCGTCGACCCGATGACCGGGTCCCGGGACCGCGTGCTGATCAACGCGGCCTGGGGGCTGGGCGAGGCCGTGGTCGGCGGGCAGGTCACGCCCGACACCTACCTGGTGGCGCGCGTCGGCGGCGCGGTGGAGCGCACGGTGAGCACCAAGGAGGTCCGCACGGTGCGGACCCCTGACGGGACCCGGAACGAGCCGGTCCCCGCCGCGCTGCGGGACGAGCCCGCGCTCACCGACGAGCAGGCCGCGCGGCTCGCCGCGCTCGGCGTCCGCATCGAGGAGCTGTACGGCGTGGCGATGGACGTGGAGTGGGCGCTGCACGACGGCGCCCCCGCGATCCTCCAGGCGCGCCCTGTCACGGGCGCGGCAGGCGAGGTCGCGGTCACGGAGGTGTGGAACGACAGCCTGCTGGGCGACTTCCTGTGGACCAACGCGAACCTGGGCGAGGCGCTGCCCAGCGTGATGACGCCGCTGACCTGGTCGCTCGTGCGGATCTTCATGGCGAACGCGATGGCCGACACGGACATCGGCGTCCCCGCGTACGGCACGATCGGCGGCCGGTTCTACATGAACCTCAGCACCACCGAGACGGTCGCCCAGGCACTCGGCATGCGCAAGGCGGTCGACGCCGCGTACCGCGAGGTGTTCGGGCGGCTCCCGGGTCAGCCCGACATCCCGGTGGTCCCGATCGGCCGCGGGGAGCTGTTCCGGCGGCTCCTGCCGATGGTGGGCCGCAACCTCACGTCGCTGGTGCGCGACGTCCGGGCCGTGCCGGGATTCCTGGCTACTGCCGAGCAGCGCGGCACCGCCCTGCGTCGGCGTGCGGCCGACGTCGGGGACCCGGCCGTGCTCGCGGACTTCTGGACCACGGAGCTCGGCCCCTACCTGGAGGCGTCGTCGCGCGTGCTGCGCGGCGCCGCCCGGCAGGACGGCACCAAGCTGCTGACCCTGCGCCGCGACCTGCGAGCGCTGCTCGGCGACGCCGACACGGAGACCCTGACGTCCGGCCTGTCCTCCGGCGGACAGCACCTGGCCAGCATGGAGACACTGGTCAACCTGCGCGAGGTGGCCCTCGGGCGGCTCGACCGCGAGACGTACGTGACGCGGTACGGGCACCGGTGCGTCGACGAGTTCGAGGTCTCCCGGCCGCGCCCGGCGGAGGATCCCGCCTGGCTGGACCAGCAGATCGCGGCGGCGGCCGGGACCGACGTCGACGCGCTGCTCGACCGGCAGGAGCGGGCGCGGGCCGCCGTCTGGGAGCGGCTCGAACGCCTGTCGCCGCGCAAGGCCGCGCGCCTGCGCAGCCAGCTCGACCGGTGGGCGCGGAACGCGCGGGACCGGGAGCGGGCGCGGTCCGAGGTGATCCGTACGTTCTGGGCGCTGCGCGCCTTCGCGGTGCGGGCCGGCGAGCTCACGGGCCTGGGCGACGACGTCTTCTACCTGACGGTCGACGAGCTGCTCGACGTGCTCCGCGCCGGCGCGGGATCGGGCGCCGGCGCGGGTTCGCGCGTCGGGG
>NZ_JBHWZO010000123.1:0-17937 GCF_042728455.1 Promicromonospora sp. NPDC060204 | reverse complement strand
CTGTAGGAGGTGCGCCGCCACCCGGTGTCGACGGCCCGGTCGAAGGCTCGCGCCTCGTAGGGCGCGTGCTGGTCGGGAGGTGCGGGGGCCGACGCCGCGGCGGGCACGGCGACCTCGGCAGCGGGTCCGCCCAGCTCCTGGAGCAGGCCCAGCACCCGCGTGACGTAGGCGTCGTCCTTGACCTGCTGCGTGCCGGGCACCTGGCGCGTGCCGGGGGTGCGGCCGAACAGGAGGCGGTGCAGCCCGCTGGTCGGGGTGCTCGACGTCGGCGCCCACCACGCCACGACCTGCGACTGCGCGCGGGTCAGGGCCACGTAGAGCTTGCGGAGCTCCTCGCCGTCCTCCTCCGTGCGGTGCGCGGCGCAGCGGGCGTCCCACTGCGCGCCGGAGCCGGAGACGTCGATCGTCCGCGTGCCGGTCTCGTCGTGGTAGAGCGCGATCTCGACCGGGCGCGCGTAGTTGTCGTAGCCGAACGGCAGGTACACCACGGGGTACTGCAGGCCCTTGCTGCCGTGCACGGTGACGATCTGCACGGCCGCGGCGTCGGAGTCCAGGCGGCGTGGCCGCTCGGCCGTGCCGGTCCGGCGCCGCTCGTCGCGGAACCAGGCCAGCAGGGCGGTCAGGCCGAGCGACTCGGTGACGCTCACCTCGTGCAGCAGCTGCCCCAGGTGGCGGACGTCGGTCAGCAGCCGCTCGCCCTCGGCCCGGGCCAGCACGCGGCTGCTCAGGCCGCGCTCCTCGGCGGCCTCCAGCAGGGCGGCCACGCCGCGGTGGCGGAGCAGGACCGCCCAGCCGCGCAGGGTGTCGGCGTCGCGGGCGGTCAGGGCCTCCCTGCCCGCGTCACCACCCTCGTCGCCGCCCGCGTCGAGCTCGGCGACCGTGCGGCCGAGGAACGGGGTGAGGGCGGCGGCCCGCACCAGGCCCGAGCGGTGCGGGGACTCCAGCGCCTCCAGCAGCGTCAGCCACTCGTCGGCGGCCGGCGTCTCGAACACGTCGCCGCCGGGCAGGACGGCCGCGACGCCGCGCGCGGCGAGCGCGTCCTGGACGAGCCGGCCGTGCGTCCGCGCCGAGACGAGGACGGCGACGTCGCCGGGCACCAGCGGGCGCCCGTCCCACGTCGCGCCCGAGGCGAGCAGGCGGGCGACGTCGGCGGCGAGGTCCGTCGCGACGTGCTCGCGGGCCGGGGCGGCCTTGACGAGGCCCTTGTACTGGGGCAGCCCGTCCCGCTGCACCTGGCGCAGCCGGAACGGCGCCGGGTGCGGCGCGCCGGCCAGGCGGCTGCCGCCGCCCGCGGCCCCGCCCTCCGCCGTGACCGGGTGCACCACGATCTCGTCGTGGCCGAGCGCCGCGTTGCCCAGCAGCACCCCCAGGGTGTCGACCAGCGGCGCGTCCGAGCGCCAGTTGCTGCCCAGGGTCGCGCGCGTGGTCGCGCCCCGGGCGGCGTCGAGGTAGGCGACGACGTCGCCGCCGCGGAAGGCGTAGATGGCCTGCTTGGGGTCGCCGACCAGCACCGTCGCCCGAGCCCGTTCCGGCTCGTCCTCGTGCGCGCCGCCGAACGCCCGGTCCAGCACCTGCCACTGCACGGGGTCGGTGTCCTGGAACTCGTCGACCAGCACCACCGTCCAGCGTTCGCGCATGCGCGCGCCGACGGCGACGCCGCCGTCGGCCGAGGCCGGGTCCAGGGCGTCGGCGAGCCGGCCGAGCAGGTCGTCGTAGGACAGGATGCCGAGGCGGCGCTTGCGGCGCTCCATCTCGGCGCGCACCTCGTGGGCGAAGGAGACGCGGGCCGAGCCGACGGCGTCGTCCGGGTCCGCGGCGGCGAGCGCGGCGCGCGGGTCCTCGACGGCGGCCGTGGCGACCCGGAGGGCGCAGGACCGGTCGAACGGTGGCGGCTCGGGGTCGCTGCCGTACCGCTGCAGGTAGAGGTCGTCGACCACCTCGACGGTGAGCTCGGTCAGGGACTCGACGAGCTCGGCCCCGGGCTCCGTGTCCCCGGCGACGCCGAGCGAGCGCAGCACGAGCTGGCAGAACTGGTGGATCGTCGCGATGGTGGCGTGGTCGAACGAGGCCAGGGCGTCGGCCAGCCTGCGGTGGCGGAGGGCCCGCTCGGCGTCGTCGACGTCGAGCAGCGCCGCAAGGACGGCGTCCACCGGGCCGGTGTCGCGGCCCGCGAGCGCGGCGGCGAAGGTGCGCTCGGCCCGGAGCAGGGCGCCGCGCACCCGGTCGCGCAGCTCCTGGGTCGCGGCGCGGCCGAAGGTCACCACGAGCATCTGGTCGAGCGGGACCACGCCCTCGGCGACGTAGCGGGTCACGAGCGCGCCGATCGCGAAGGTCTTGCCGGTGCCCGCGCTGGCCTCCAGCAGCGCCGTGCCGCGCGGCAGCGGTCCGGCCAGGTCGAAGACGCCGTCGAAGCCGTCCGTCACGCGCTGAACGTCCCTCACTCGCTGAACCTCTCGCTCTCCAGCAGCGGGCTCCAGACGCGCATCGCGAGCGCGCCGAAGCGGGTGGTCTCCCCCGGGTGCTCCTCGCCGGGACGTGGTTCCTCGTCGGTCCCGGGCAACGGGGCGCCCGGGCCGTGGACCCGCACGTGCTCGGGTTCGGCACACTCGCCGTCGGGGCGGCCGCCCGGCCCGCGCTGCCCGGTCCAGGTCTGCCCGGCCCGGAACCGCGCCTCGGCGGGGTCGGCGCGGCTGCGGCGTGCCTCGGCGTAGAGCGCCGACGCCTTGACCGGCAGGGGCAGGGGCTCGGTGAGCCCGCGGTCGCGCAGTGCGACGAGGTCGCGCAGCAGGTCGACGGCGGTGTGGTCCAGCGGTCCCAGCCGCGACCCCTGCCACGTCCGCCGCGAGCGCGGGTTGGCCGGCCGGCCGAGCGCGTAGCCGACCCAGGGGCGGTCGTCGTCGGACGCCGTGAGGGCCAGCAGCCGGAGCCAGGCCTGCAGCCGCTGCCTGCCGCCGAGCCGGGCGTACGACACCGCGACCGAGCGGTCGCCGTGCACGCCGGGCACGGAGCCGCGCAGGCTGCGCCCGTCGCCCAGGTCGACGTCGACGTCCACGACGCGGGCAGGGCTCGCCCGCAGCCCCGCGGCGGCGTCGGCGAGCGGGCCGATCTCGGCGGCGACGCGGACCAGGGGACGCCAGCCCAGCCGCCCGGGCGGGAGCTGCCCGCGGCGCCACTCCAGCTGCACGGCGTCGTCGAGCGTCGTGCCGTGCAGCACGTCGCGCAGCACCCGCTCCCCCACGGCCCAGCGGCCCAGGCCGTCGAGCTCGACGGGCAGGCCGTCGTCGAGCGGCTCCTCGTGGAAGGGGCGGCCGACGTCGAGGCGCTGGACGAGGAACCCGCGGGCGGGCGAGCGGTAGAACGCGAGCAGGTCGTCGAGCGCGACGACGCCGTGGTCGGCCATCCCTGGCGCGGGCGGCGGCAGCGGGTCGAGCGGCGCGGCGAGGAAGGGCCCGGCGGGGGTGCGCGGGCCGGCGGCGGCGCGGGCCCCGGCGAGGGCCGCGCGGTCGAACGTGAAGGCGGTGCCGGGCACCAGAGCGCCGGGCTCGACGGTGCGCCGGTCGAACGGCTGCAGCGGGTGGCGCACGGTCACGGCGCGGGACACCGGGCGGCCGTCGGGCGTGTGCGCCGTCTCGTCGAGGGCGTCGAGCAGCTCGCCCAGCGGCACCGCGGGCGGGCGTTCCTGGCCCGAGTACTCGTCGGCGCCGCTGTACGTGACCACGAGGGTCTCGGTGGCGGCGAGGACCGCGTCGAGGAAGAGCTGCCGGTCCTCGCTGCGCGGGTCGCGCTCGCCCGTCCTCGGCTCGCGGGCCAGCACGTCGTCGCCGTCGGTGACGCCGACGCGCGGGAAGACGCCGTCGTCGAGACCCAGCAGGGCGATGACGCGGTGCGGCACCGACCGCATCGGGACGAGCGTGGCCACGGTGAGCGTGCCGGTGCGGAAGTTGGCGCGGGTCGGGCGGCCGGCCACTCGGTCGGCGAGCAGGGCGCGCACGTCCGGCAGCCGCAGGGGCACCGCGGGGTCGGGGGCGTCGGCCCGCACGCGGGCCAGCTCGCGCCGCACCTGGGCGAGCTGCCACGCGTCGGTGGCCGGCACGGTGGTGAGCGCCGCGACGCCGTCCTCCAGTGCCGTCAGCCAGTGCTCCAGCGGGTGCCCGCCCACGAGCGCGTCGGTGACGTCCCGGAGCCGCTCCACGAGCTCGGTCAGGCGGCCGGCCAGCTCGACCTGCCCGCTGCCGACGTCGTCCAGCGGCAGGACGCGCTCCAGCCAGGTGCCCGTGTCGTCCGACATCGCGACCCCGGCCAGCAGCCGGTCCAGGCCCTCCTGCCAGGTGCCGGACCCGTAGTCCGCCAGGCCGAAGCCGGCGCGGTGCCCGGCGTCGAATCCCCACCGCACCCCGGTCTCGCGCGCCCAGCGGGCGAGCTGCTCCAGGTCGTCGTCGCGGAAACCGAACCGGCGGCGCACGGGCTCGGCGTGGGCCAGGTCCACGACGTCGCCCACGCCCGCCCGGCCGCCGGCGAGGTCGAGGAGCCGCAGCACGACCGCGAGCAGCGGGTTGGTCCGGTCCAGCGCCCGGTCGGCGAGCCGCACCCGCAGGCCGTGCGCGGGGTGGCCGTTCGGCCCCACGACGTCGGCCAGGCCGAAGGCCGCGGTGACCAGCGGCGCGTAGGTCTCGATGTCGGGGCACATGACGAGCACGTCGCGCGGCTCCAGCGCCGGGTCGTCGGCGAGCAGGCCGAGCAGCACGTCGCGCAGCACCTCGACCTGCCGGGCCGGGCCGTGGCAGGCGTGCACCTGGACCGAGCGGTCGGCGGGGTCCAGGAGGCGGGCGCCGGCGTCGCCCACGGCGTCGGCCCGCAGGTCGTGCTGCAGCATCCGCAGCAGGGTCTCCGGCTTTTCCTCCTGGCTGGCGGCGGCGCCGTCGTCCGCCGCGGCGACCGGTTCGTCGCGCAGCTCGATCGCCGACAGGGTGCGCTGCAGCTCGCGGGTGTCGCGGCCGAGCGTGGCCAGGAGCCGGTGCCCGACGCGCTCGTGAGACCGGTCCTGCGCACGGTCGACGGGGCCGCCGAGGTCCTTGAGCGCCGACCACAGCGGCGCGGAGGGGTGCGGCAGCCACAGGTGCACGTCGCGGTGCGCGCCGAGCGCGCCGACCAGGTCCACCTCGCTCGCGGCCAGGCGCGTGTGGCCGAACAGGGACAGGCGCGGGGGCAGGTCGAAGCCGCCGGGCTCGGCACGCAGCCGCTCGACGACGGCGGCGTGCCGCACGTGCGGCGGCTCGGCGTCGACCCGCTCGGCCAGGGCGCGCCACAGCGACGGCTGCCACGCGAGGTCGGCCGGGACCGCGCGCCCGCGCCCGTCGGTGTCGCGTCCGGCGGCCCAGTCCGCGACGAGCGCCGGGCGCTGAGCGGCGTAGCCCGCCAGGAGCCGCGCGAGCCGGCGGGCGACGGACAGCCGGCGGCCGCGCCGCAGGTCGCCCTCCTCGCCCGGCATCCCGTGCCCGAGGTGCTGGGCGAGCAGCGCCGCCCACGGCTCCTCCAGGCTCGCGTCGATCGCCGCCAGCAGCGGCCAGGTCAGCGCGTCCGGCGCCCACGGGTCGTCGTCGCGCGTGCCCGTGACCTCGGCGAACAGCGAGCCGGGCGAGCGCAGGTCCACGCCGGCGCACACGCCGTCGTCCTGCCCGGGGGCGGCCCCGAGCCGGTGGCTGAGGCGCTGCGCGAGCCACCGCTCGACGCCCCGGGCGGGCACCACCACGACCTCGGTCGCGAACGGGTCCGCCAAGGGTGTGGCCAGCAGGTCCCCCAGCGCCTCCGCGAGCAGGTCCGTGCGCGGAGCACGATGCAGGACGACCGCCATCACGCCAACGTATCGTGCAGCCGGGCGGGACGTGCCGCCCGCGCGTGGTGGGGCGCCCTACTGCGACGCGTCGCCACCGGCCGCGGCCTCGGCGACGGCGCCTCCGACCGAGGCGATCGCGGCCACCACGATCGCCTGGTCGACCTCCGCCGCGCCCCAGGTGCCCTCCCGCAGCTCACGGGCTCGCTCGGTCACCGCGCGCGACCGGCGGATCGCCGGGTGGAGCTCACGCAGCGTGCCGCTCGCGGAGAGTGCCGCCGTCAGGGCGGCGGTGCGCGGGTCGGGCGTCACGCCGTCCTCGAGCACGGCCCGCACCCGCTCCAGCAGCGCCGCCTCGTACGGGAGGTCCTGCGCGGGCGTCCTGGTCACCGGGATGAGACCGAGCACCTTGGACCGTTCCCGGCGCAGCATCCCCCGCTCGACGAGGCGGTCGCGCACCTGCGGCTCCAGGTCGAGACCGAGGTCGAGGAGGACCGTGTGCACGTGCCTGGGACGCTTCGCCACCTGCGCCGCCGCCGCGTCCAGCAGCGAGTCGCCGAGCGGCTCGCCCGCGACGGCGTGCACCCGCTTCCTGCCGTCGAGCTCGACGCGGCCCAGCAGCGCGAGCTCGATGAGCACGGCCCCGCCCAGCGTGTAGTGCAGGTTGGCCTCGCCCCGGACGGTCCCCGACCTGTCGTCGAGCAGGAGCAGCAGCAGGTCCTCGACGATCAGCGGCTCGGGGCGCAGCTCGTGGTGCTTCGGTGGGCGCATCGGTCTCTCCTCGGCAGTGCGGACGGTCCGGGCGGCGTCGTGCCTGGCCCCATGACAGTCCGTGCCCCTGGGGCAGGGTCAATCGCCCCGGGTCGGGTGCCTCGTCGCTACCGGCCGTCACAGCGAGCTAGCTCCCGGTCCGCTCCACGCGGTCGAAGCCGGCGGTCTCCCGAGGGTCACCGACGGTGCCCGAGGGGTCGGTGTCCAGCGGGACGACCTCGCCGTCGCGCCGCAGCCCCCAGGCCACCAGCGGCGCGCGCACCTCGGCCTTCTCGTCCTTGTAGACGGCCACCCAGCCGTCGGCGGGGATGAGCTGCACGATCTGCTCGTCGTCGAGGTTCTCCAGCGTCTCGGTCATGGTCGGAACGCTATCGGATCAGGCGACCCGAGTCCCAGGTCAAGCACCATTTCGCTACCGGCCGTCCAGCCGTTCGACCACCGTGTCGAGCGTCGGCCAGGGAGCACCCGCGCGCAGCACCCGCAGCAGCTCCACGCCGAACAGCCTCCCCCGCGGGAACTGGTCGTCGGCGTCCCACCGCCACGCGGCGACCATCGCGAGCACGAGCTGCCGGCACTCGTCCAGCAGCTCCTGGTCGACGCCCGGGTAGTGGGCGCAGACCGTCTCGGGAACGTGGGCGAGATCGAACTCGACGGGTCCGCGGCAGCACGTCTCCAGGTCGATGAACAACGGCCCGCTGGTCGTGCTGAGCACGTTGCCCGGGTGCGGCTCGCCGTGGCGCAGCTGCTCCACGGCGCCGCGGTCCTCGATCGCCCGCCGCAGGTCCGCCAGCCTCCCGCCGAGGAACCCTCGGTCCGCGTCGGCGAGGTCCGGCGAGCGGTCCGGGTCGGCGACGATCTCCTCCGCCTCCGTGACCCGGTCCGTGAACCGCGGGCTCGGCGGGTCGACCGTGCGCATGCCGGCGTGCAGCTCCTCCAGCGCCTTGGCGACGTCGACCGGTGCGACGCCGGGCGTCACCGGTTCGTAGTAGGTCCACAGCGTCACGGCGAAACCGTCGCGGACGTACACCCGCGGGGGCACGCGGGACTCCAACGGGGCCACCGGGGATCCGGCCTCGACGAGCCGCTGCGCGAGGTCGATCTCGAACTGCGCGACCTCTTGTCCCACCGGGGCGACCCGGGCGAAGACGTCGCAGGGCGTCAACCGCAGCGCCAGCTTGTTCGAGTTGTGCAGCACGACGGCGTCGTCGGCCCGCAGATCGAGGGATGCGGCGATGGAGGTCGCAGCAGCGATGGCACGCGTGACGTCGGTCATCTCCACCGTCGCATCCTGGCACGGGCGGGCAAGGGCAATTCGGACCTGGACCTGGGGACACGCATCGGGTAGTGGCGCTCTCTGGACGCGCTACCGTCCAGCCATGACCGGACCGCAGCTCTTCGCGCTCGCCATCTCGATCATGGCCGTCATCATGGGAATCGGCTGGTTCACGCTCGCAAAGAAGTTCGCGGACACCGCCGAGCGAGGGCCCGAGTGGCTGTGGGTCCAGCACAGCCACCGATTCAACTTCCTGGGCTCGCGCGTTGCCGGCATCGTGATGGTCGTTGTCGGCTTCCTGATCGGGATCCTTGCGCTGACAGGCGTACTGGCCTAGCGGCGTACCGCGACCCCGTGCCTGCCCGCGCAGATCACCCCGCCGCACCTCCTCTTCACCCGCCAACCACCCTGCATGACACCAGGTCGGCTGCAACGATTGTCCGGTTCTGGACGCCGTTGTGAGGGGAGACGCACGTGACCGGGTACGCCGTCGTGGATGTGGAAACCACCGGGTTGTTCCCGGGCGGACACGACCGGATCGCAGAGATCGCCATCGTCCAGGTCGACTCGGACGGCCAGATCGAGGACACCTGGGCCACGCTCGTCAATCCGGGACGAGATCTCGGTCCGCAGCAGATCCACGGGATCAACGCCTCCGACACTCGCCACGCGCCGACGTTCAACGACATCGCCGGTATGGTCGCCGAGCTGCTGCGCGGACGCACCTTCGTGGCGCACAACGCGCAGTTCGATCGTCGGTTCGTCTGGCACGCGTTCGCCGCGACCGGGTATGACGTCCCGCTCATCGCACCGACCACCCTGTGCACGATGCGCACCGGCGCTCAGCTCTTCCCCACCGCGCCGCGTTCCCTGGCTGGCGCGTGCTTCCATCACGGAGTCACTCTCGACTCGGCGCACGAGGCCCTCTCCGACGCCCGCGCGGCGGCAGAACTGCTGCGAATCTACCTGGCCGGCGGCGCCCGCCACGCCGTGCCCGGCTGGGACGACGTCGTCGAACTCGCCGCAACCACGCCCTGGCCGCTCATCCCTGCCACTGGGGCTACGCCCGTGCGGCGTGGCGTCGCGACCGAGCGCGACACCCACTTCCTCGCCCGGCTCGCTGCGGCTCGCACGCTGCCCATCACCACGTGGGAGAAGGAGGAGTACCTCGAGCTGGTCGACCGGGCGCTGCTGGACAGGCACATCTCGGCACGCGAGCACGACCAGCTCGCCGAGTTCTGCGTGCAGCTCAAGATCGGTCGCGAGGAAGCCGGCGCACTGCATCGCGAGTATCTCTCCGGGCTGGCGGCCGTGGCCTGGGCCGACGGCGTACTCGATCCGGCCGAGGTAGCCGACTTCCTGGCTGTAGCCGGCATGCTGGGGGTGACCGTGGCAGACGCCCGGCAAATCCTGGAGTCACCGATGCTCACAGGTTCGGAGACCACGAGCGGCAGGGCCGTTACCGTCGACAACGGATCCAGCGCTATGTCGAGCCGCTTCACGCTCAATCCGGGCGACCTGGTCGTCTTCACCGGCTCGATGGACGAGCCACGAGACGTGTGGGAGCGCCGGGCCGGTGCGGCCGGTCTCGTCCCGCATCCGGCGGTCACCAAGAAGGTGCGCCTGGTCGTCGCCGCCGACCCCGACTCGATGTCAGGCAAGGCCCGCAAGGCCGAGTCCTACGGCATCCCCGTGGTCAGTGAGATCGGATTCGCACGGATCCTCGACGACGTCGCGCGTTCCACGGCAGTGGGTGCGAGGACTGCCGGATAGCGGCCGAGCGACGTCGGGCGGCGGCCACGGCTCCTCGCCGTAGCCGGGCCCCTCGTCGCTCGGGCGCTGATCTTGGGCCGAACTGGGGATGGACAGGGACGGGCACTGCCCGCCGCTGAGGCATGCTGTACCCATGCCCAAGACCCTGCCCACCGGCCCCACCGTGATCACCGACGACAGCGAGGTGCGCTTCGTCTCCGGGGCCGACCAGTTCGCCCTCAAGCTCAAGGACGGGCACCTGCACGTGCGCGCGATCGACACCGACGGCGGTGAGGCGCAGGTCGTCGTGATCCCGACGTCGCGCAACACCCTCAACCTGGAGATCAAGCACCCGGGTGCCCACGGCCCCGTGGCCGTGGAAGGGCCGACGCTGCGCTGAGCGCACGGGCCCACGGCCCGCCGGACGGGGCGCTCCCCGGACCGTCCGGCCACATCGAAATCGTTACGACACACGCCCGACACAGCAACGGCTCCCAGGCCTGTCAGCGTCTGCAGCGACTGCTTGACCCTCCGTACCGCTGCGGAATCACTGGGAGATCGTTGTGAGAGCAAGAAGACTGGTCGTCGCGGCCACTGCCGCCGCGCTCGTCGTGGGCGCCCTGCCCACGGCAGCCGTTGGCTCCGCGCCGCCGGCCGTGGCCGCCACCCCTGAGGCACCGCCGTCGGCGCCGGACGTCCCCGACGTCCCGGACACCGACGTCGTCCTCGTCACCGGTGACCGGGTCACCACCAGCACCGCCGACGACGGCACGCCGACCGTCGGGTTCGAGGCCGCGCCGCGGCCCGACGGCCGCCCGGTCAGCTACGCCGCCTTCGGCGACGCGGCTGGCCACTACTTCGTCGTCCCGTCCGACGTCGCCGACCTGGTGCCGGCGAAGCTGGACCTCCGGCTGTTCGACGTCACCGCCCTGGAGGCGGCGCAGGACACGGCACAGAACACAGGCGCGGACACCGGCCTGCCGGTGATCGTGCAGACCACGACCGCCCGCGCGGCCCGGTCCGCGGAGCCGACCTGGGAGAAGCTCGACCTCGACGTCGACCGGACCCTGGAGTCGATCGACGCTGTCGCGGGCGACGTCCCGGCGGACGGCGCCCGCCCGCTCGTGGACGCCGCCGAGGACGGCCGCACCGTGAGCAAGGTGTGGCTGGACGCCCCGCTGGAGGTGTCCGACGCCGACTCCACGCCCCAGATCGGCGCGACCGACGCCTGGGACCTCGGCATCGACGGCACCGGCGTGACCGTCGCGGTCCTGGACTCCGGCATCGACACCACCCACCCCGACCTGGACCAGGGCACCGTGGCCCTCGAACGGGACTTCACCGGCTCGGGCAGCACGCACGACGCCCTCGGCCACGGCACGCACGTCGCCTCGATCATCGCGGGCAGCGGTGAGGCGTCCGACGGCGAGAACCGCGGCGTCGCGCCCGGCGCCCGGCTGCTGAACGGCCGCGTCCTGAACGACGACGGCGAGGGCGACGAGTCCTGGGCTATCGACGCCATGGAGTGGGCGGCCTCGAACGGCGCGGACGTCATCAACATGAGCCTGGGCGTGCGGGGCGCGTACACCGACGGCACCGACCCCGCGGCCCTCTCCGTCGACTCGATCTCGGAGCGCTACGACACCCTCGTCACCATCGCGGCCGGCAACGAGGGCAACTGGGGCACCCCGTTCACGGTCACCACGCCCGGCACCGCGGACAGCGCCCTGACGGTCGGCGCGGTGACGGACTCCGACGACATCGCGTACTTCTCCTCGATGGGGCCGCGGTTCGGCGACTACGCGATCAAGCCCGACATCGCGGCGCCCGGTGACGGGATCGTCGCCGCCCGCGCCGCCGGTACGAACCCCGACGTGCCGGTCGGCGACCACTACGCCGCCATGTCCGGCACGTCGATGGCCACCCCGCACGTGGCCGGGGCGGCCGCGCTGCTCAAGCAGGCCCGGCCGGACCTGGACGGCGAGGCCCTGAAGTCGGTGCTCATGGGCTCGGCCCAGCCGGCGGGGAACTCGGTGTTCGCCGAGGGCGCGGGCCGCGCCTGGGTGCCCGGCGCGATCGGGGAGGCGGTCTACGCGACGCCGGCCTCGCTCTCGTTCGGGCTGTTCGACTCGCCCCGTGCCGAGCAGACGCCGCGCACGCAGACCGTCACGTACACGAACGACTCCGGCACCGCCGTCGACGTGGACCTCGCCCTCTCGGTCAACGCGGGCGACGGCGTGGCCGTCCCCGCGGGCGTGGCGTCCCTGTCCACGGACACCCTGACGATCCCCGCCCACGGCTCCGCGACCGCGGACGTGACCATCGACCCGCGCTCCGACGAGCCCGACGTCTTCGCCGGGGTGCTCCGCGCGACCGGGGCCGGGTTCCCCGCCGTGCGGACCGTGCTCGCGTTCCAGAGCGACCCGGACATGTACACGCTGCGCATCGAGGCGAGCCGCCTCGGCGGCCAGCCGGCCGCCAACCCGGACGCGGGTTGGGTCCACGGCATCGACGACCCCGCCGTGAACCAGTGGTTCCAGTTCACCGACGGCGTCGCCGAGGTGCGCCTGCCCGCCGGCCGCTACGCGGTCCAGGGTCAGCTCTTCGACGCGGTGTCGCCGTCGGCCGCCTTCTTCGACGGCGTCGTCAGCTTCACGCGCGACGCCGACCTGACGGCCGGTGACGCCACGCTCACGCTGGACGGCAGCACAGCGGTGCCGGTGCGCATGGAGACGCCGAAGAAGGTGGCGCCGCGCGCCCTGGCCTCGGACCTGGTCCGCGACCTGCCGGGCCGGAGCGGCCCGGTGACCACGGGAACGTCGTTCAGCACCGGCGACTACACCGGCGGCATGGACCTCGCCGCGTACGTGCTGCGCGACGGCGGCCCGCTCGCGGGCGAGACCACGGTGACGTCCCGGTACCTGCTGGACCAGCCGCTGCTCGACGTCGCCGCCGTGGGCAAGGGCAGGACGCTCGACGTGTCGCGCGAGCTGGGCAATGCGGTCCGGTCCCCGCGGTACGCGGGCCGGATGTCGGCGCGGCTCGTGGACGCCGGGACCGGTACCCCGGAGGAGCTGGCCACCGTCCACGCGGACGGCGCCGTCGTGCTGGTCGAGGACACCGGCGACCTCACGCTCAACCCGCAGTCGCAGGCCGCGGCGGACGCCGGGGCCGTGGCGGTGATCGTGTACGGGTCCACCCCGGGCCCGTTCTACCACCAGGTGGACAACCGCACGATCAACACCATGAGCGACCAGGCCGTGCCGACGCTGACGCTGAAGCGCGACCTCGGGCTGAAGCTCGTCGAGGCCGCCCACCGCGGCGCGACGCTGCGGGGCACGGGCCGCGCGACGCCGTCGTACCAGTACGCGCTGGGCTACAGCGAGCAGGGACGGACGCTCCCCCGCTCGCTCACCTACCGACCCTCGGCCAAGGACCTCGCGGCGGTCGAGACCGAGCTGCGATCGTTCAAGCCGTTCGCGGCGGGGCTCCGCAACGCCGAGCGCCTCACCATCACGAGCGGCAGCACGATGAGCGGCTGGCAGCAGTCGTGGACCACCGGCGCGGTGAGCGGGCGGACGGTCTACTACTCGACCGAGCCGGGCGTGCAGTTCCAGCGCGGCTCCACCGCCGCCCAGGGCCTGAACGCCTGGCCGGCGTGGATCGACGGTGAGGCGGTGACCTACCAGCCCGGGAAGCAGCCGAAGGAGACCTACAACGGCCAGGTGAACCACGGCGGGTTCTGGGCGTCCCCGACCGTCCCGCAGGACGCCGCGGTCTACCGCGACGGCAGCACCCTCGGGATCAACCTGCCCTACCGGGTCGACGGCGAGGGCCACACCCAGGAGTGGGGTCCGGACGAGGCCTCCACGGGCCGGTTCCGGGTCTGGCGGGGCGACGACCTGCTGACGGACGACACGTTCGGCACGTACGCGACGCCGGACGTCGGCACCGGCAAGGAGCGGTTCCGCATCGGGCTGGAGACGCACCGCAACACCCCGTGGTGGCCGCTGTCGACAGACGTCACGACCGAGTGGGGCTTCGTCCCGGGCAGCAGCAAGAAGCCGGAGGTGCTGCCGCTCCTCCAGCTCGACTACGGCGTGCAGGGGCTGGACTCGTACAACACGGCGAGCCGGCGTTCCACGGAGCTGGACCTCCGGGTCTCGCACCAGGACGGCGCCGTCGGCGCCGCACCCGTCACGAGCCTCAAGCTGTGGTCCTCCACGGACGGCGGCGAGCACTGGACGCCGGTGCGCGTGACCCGGGCGTCGGGGCACGGCCCGGGCCATGCCACGGCCGGTGCCTACAGCGCCACGGTCACGGCCCCGCCGGGGTCGACGACGGTCTCGCTGCGCTCCGAGGCACGGGACGCGGCGGGAGCCACCTTCTCCGAGACGGTGATCGACGCGTTCGCGGTGAACGCCCGCCACTGAGCGGCCCGGCCTGATAGGCCAGGACCGGTAGGACACGAAGGTCCCCGCCCTGCGGCGGGGGCCTTCGTGCTTCCCGGACGGCCGCCGACCGTCCCCGCTAGGTGCCCGCCGCGGCGTCCGCGCGGCGGCCGGCGAGGTACCTCGCCTTCTTCTCGCGGTTCCCGCACGTGCCCATGTCGCACCATCGGCGCGACCGGCTCTGGCTGGTGTCGAAGAAGGCGGCCCGGCAGGTCGGCGAGGCGCACAGCGCCAGCCTGCCGTCCCGCTCCCCCGCGAGGACGCCGATCGCGTCGGCGGCGATGACCCCGAGGGCGTCGTCGACGGCGGACGCCGACCGCAGCCGCCACTGCCGGTCGTTCTCGGGCGTCAGCACGGCCGCCGCTCCGCCCCGGGTGCTGAAGTCGTTGATGACCCGGACCGCCGCGGCCGGGAGCGGGTCCTGGCGTGCCGCAGCCGTCGCGGCCGCGTGGATCGCCTCCCGCAGCTCCCGTGCGCGGTCGAGCTGGGCGGTGGTGCACGACGCCACGGCCAGGCCGCTCACCGCCAGCCAGTCGGCCAGCCGGCCGGGCGTCGGGATGCGCTCCACGGGGTCGCCGTGCCGCTCCGACAGGGTCCCCGTGAAGCTCGTCGCGAGGACCTTGCCGAGGCGGAAGTCCGGGAACCGAGGGCTCATGGAACCACCTTAGCCGGTTGCGTCTCGTCGTCGGCCGCTGCTAGAACCGTCTTAGCCGGTTCTGCTGTCGCCGAGCCGGCGCCACCGACGAGGAGGTCTCATGAACCAGCCCAGCGACGTGCAGCCGTTCGAACCGCGCGCGACCGACGCCGAGCTCAACGACCTGCGGGCCCGGCTGGCCGCGGCCCGGCTGCCGGAGGCCGAGACGGTCCGCGCCGCGCCGTCGTCCCGCAGATGGGACCAGGGTGTTCCCCTCGCCGACCTCGTGGACCTCGTCGACCACTGGCGCACCGGGTACGACTGGCGGCGCTTCGAGGCGCGCCTCGACCAGATCGGCCAGTTCCGCACGACGATCGACGGCCTGGGCATCCACTTCCTGCACCGGCGTTCCCCGCGGGCCGACGCCACGCCGCTGGTGCTGACCCACGGCTGGCCCGGCAGCATCGCCGAGTTCACCCACGTCGTCGACGAGCTGACCGACCCGGGCAGCGCGGACGCGCCGGCGTTCCACGTCGTCGTACCGTCGCTGCCGGGCTTCGGCTACAGCGACCGGCCGGCCACCACTGCGTGGGGCATCGAGAAGATCGCCGCCGCGTGGGTGGAGCTGATGCGGCGGCTGGGCTACGACCGGTTCCTGGCGCACGGCGGCGACTGGGGCGGCGTGATCACGACGATCCTCGGCGGCAGGTTCCCGGAGCAGGTGATCGGCATCCACACGACGGTCGCGCAGCCGCCGCCCGGGCTGTCGACGGACGGGCTGACGCCGGCCGAGCGCGCCTGGGTCGAGGACTCGCGCGACTTCTGGGGCCGCCGCGCGGCGTACGCGAAGCAGCAGGCGACCCGGCCGCAGACCATCGGCTACTCGCTCGTCGACTCACCCGTGGGGCTGCTCGCCTGGATCCTGGACAAGTTCGCCGAGTGGTCGGACACGCAGGACAGCCCGTTCGAGACGATCCCCGTCGACAGCGTGCTGGACGACGTCACCCTCTACTGGCTGACGGCGACCGGCGCGTCGTCGGCCCGCATCTACGCCGAGAGCCACGCCGCGCTCGACCCCGACCTCCGGGTCGACGTCCCGTCGGCGATCACCACCTACCCGCGCGACATCGAACGGTGGCCGCGCCCCTGGGCGCAGGAACGGTTCCGCCAGATCGTGCGGTGGACCGTGCCGGAGGCCGGAGGGCACTTCCCGTCGCTGGAGGTTCCCGGGTACTTCGTCCAGGACCTGCGGGCGGGTCTCGCGGCGGTGCTGGCCGCGCGCGGTCTGTCGGGGTGACGACCATGACTGCGCCGGGGGCTGGTCATCGTGTGCCTTCTGCCCAGAAGGCCGGGGCCACCTCCTCGGTGGCGTCTGCCGGCAGCGTCCAGCCCTTCCCGAGGAGCCGGGCGCGCTCGTCGAACGTGACGGCGACGTCGTTCGGGTCGGCCGGTTCCGGAGCCGCGTCGTCGGGGTACACGGTGTCGACCCGCCAGTCCCCGTCGTCCCAGCGCAGGGCGCTGGCCTGCAGCGACCATCGGATGTCGACCTCCGCGACGTCCTGTGTTCCACCGACGCCGCTCAGGCACGGCGACCAGGTCGTGACCACCACTTCGGTGGGCAATTGAGCGGGCTCGCCCGGGCCGGGCGAGACGACGCTGTTGCTCACCACCGAGGCGACCCGGTACGCACCTAGCTCGTAGGCGCACACGGCGAACGCGGTCCGGGTCGGATCAAGGCTCCCGTCCCCGCGTTCGGCGACCCCTGCCTCGTTCACGCCCAGCCGCTCCTGCGCCTCCAGGGCGGCCTGGTCGGACAGACCGCTCGCGAGGAGCCCCTCGTCGGTGAAGATCCGGTAGGCGATCTCCGCCCGCTCCTGCGACGTCCGGAACAGTGCGGCGTCGGCCGCGTTGCGGTAGGTCATCATCGCCGAGACCGCGCCGTCGACACTCTGCGGAAAGCCGGCGGGAATCCCGGCGACCTCCTCGGTCGCGCCGGCATCCTGCGCGGCGTCGCCCACGGGCAGGGCCCGGACGTCGCCGCCTCCGAAGGTCAGGTCGGACCGGTCCTCACCCGGGAGGCCCAGCAGGCTCACGACCGCGGCGATCAACAGGAAACCGACCAGCCCGCCCGTGATCCAGTTCCCCAGGTGCCGGTCGCGCCGCACCTGGGGATCGTCCTCGGGCGACGCGACCCAATCCGCGGATGTAGGTCCGCGGCGTGTCGTGTCGTCGTCGTACAGAACCGGCATCGAGCTCCCCCTCGTCGAGGCCTGGTGGGACCACACGTTCGTGAGCATGCCTCAGAGCCGGCAGCAGACGCAGCAAAATTCCAGCTCACGGGTCGTGGCAGCCCTGCGATCCGACGCACGAGCTCCCCGAGGGTTCGGCGGCGTGCTCGTCACCATCCGGGAATCCCCAGGTCCGCCGGCCGCACCACCGTCCCCGTTGCCGCGGCCCGCTGGATCGCGCACAGCAGCCGGACCGTCTCCAGCGCGTCGTCGACGCCGACGGGCACCGGCGCTGACGTCTCCAGCGCGTCGAGGATCCGGGTCCACTGGGCCAGGTGTCCCGCGTGCCCGATCGCGAGCGGTGCGGCCGCGCCGCTCGCGGTCCGGCCCGGCTGCGGCTCCGGCACCCCCGGCACCTCCCAGCGGCGCACCTCCCCCTGGCCGAGCTCGGCCGAGCCCCGGGAGCCGAACAGGGCGATCGTCGCGGGGAACCCGGGCGGCGTCGCCGTCGTCGTGGTCACCACACCGAGCGCCCCCGAGGCGAACCGGAGGGTCGCCACGGTCGTGTCCTCGGCCTCGATCGCGTGCGCGAGGGTGCCGGACTGCGCCGTCACCGACTCGACCGGGCCGCACAGCCAGCGCAGCAGGTCGACGTTGTGCACGCCCTGGTTCATCAGCGACCCGCCGCCCTGCGCCGTCGTGGACCGCCAGCCCGCCGCGCGGTAGTAGGCGTCGTCGCGGTGCCAGTGCACGTGCGTCGTCGCGAGCCGCAGCTCGCCGAGCGCGCCGTCGTCGAGGGCCCGCTTGAGCGCGACGTGCTCGGCCTCCAGGCGGCGCTGGGAGATCATCGAGACCGTCAGCCCGCGCTCGCGCGCCGCGTCCGCGACGCGCAGCGCGTCACGGACGTCGAGCGCGAGCGGCTTTTCGACGACGACGTGCCGGCCGGCCTCCAGCGCCGCCAAGGCGAGCGCCGCGTGCGTACCGCTCGGGGTACAGAT
>NZ_JBHWZO010000122.1:0-17953 GCF_042728455.1 Promicromonospora sp. NPDC060204 | reverse complement strand
TCTCCCCTGACCCCCCTCGTGGAGTGTGGGCTATTTGTCGAGTAGACGCGGGTCGCTCGACAAATAGCCCGCACTCAACGGATGGGGGAGGGTCAGTCGAGCGGGGAGATGGCCATCTCGCCCGCCGGGCCCTGGCGGTACGTCGTGAAGTAACCGTCCGTCGCCAGTGCGTTGTTCGCCGTGTCGTCGAGGTAGCTCCACACCGGCTCGCCGTCGACGCGCAGCACCACGCGGATGCCGCCCTCGACGTCGACGGCGCCGAACGTGACCTCGTGCGTCGAGTTCGGCTCGATCACCGTGTTGGGAAACACGTCGATCATGAAGACGTCGGGCTTCCACCGCTGCATCTCGATGACGTCCTCCTTGATGACCACGAGGTACCCCGAGTTGCTGTTGGTCCACACGGGGTTGCCGGCAGACTTCGACCGCACCGAGAAGCCGAACCAGCCCCCGTTGAAGTCACCGAACGACGTGTCGAACCGCAACAGCTCGTCGCCGAACGTCGCCGGGGCGAACCCGGACGCGCTGCGCGGCGCCAGGTGCGCCGCCCCGTCCGCGACGGTCACCCCGCCGGACGGCGCCCACGCCGCCGCGTCGAGGATCTCGGCGCCGAGGTCGGTCACGGGGTGGTCGGCCGCCTGCACGGTCACCGTGGACGACGCCGACAGGCCCGGCACCGCCGTCGACGTCGCGGTGATCGTCGCGGTGCCGGCCCCGACGCCGCGGACGGTGCCGTCGTCGGCGACGGTGGCGACCGCCTCGTCGCTGGACGTCCAGTCCAGGCGGGTGCGGGTCGCGTCGGCCGGCGTGAACGTGGCGTCGAGCTCCCGGGTCTCGCCGGGCTCGATCGTGGCGGCCGACGGCGCGAGCGTCACGCTCGTGGGGTCCACCCCCACCAGCGAGAACGTCACGTCGTCGAAGTCCAGCGCCGTGAAGCCCTGGACGTAGAAGCCGACCTTGCCGGCCGCCGCGGGCGCGGGGTTGGCGCCCTCCACGACCACGTCGCCGTCGAGCAGCACCCGGACGCCGTCCGGCGTGACCACCACGCGCACGGCGTACTGCGTGCCGGGCTCCAGGCCCTCGCCGGCGGGCAGGGTCACCTGCTTCACCGTGCCCCACGCGGAGTCGAAGATCGTCCACGTGGACCCGGCCGCCGCGTGCCGGTACCGGACGTAGCCGCCCGGCGTGGCGCCCGTGCGGTCGTAGACGAGCAGCTGCCCGCCCTCGGGCACGTCGGCCGGCGTGGTGACCGTGAAGTCGAGCGCGTAGGACGAGAACTGCCGGTCGAGCTGGGTGTTGGCGCCGTTCTTGATGCGCAGCACGTGGTCGCCCGTGCCGTCGTCGACGATCGCCCGGTTGGCGTCGGTGGGCCAGCCGTTCGCGCCCGACTCGAAGTCGGTCGAGTGCAGCACGCCGTCGCCGGCGGCCACCGTGACCGCCATCTCGTCGCGGATGGTGGGGTCGGCCTTCGATTCCACGGTCACGACCAGCTCGCCCGGTCCGATCGCGGTGAGCACACCCGCCGCGCTGACCGTCGCGACCTCCGGGTCGCTGGAGGCGTAGGTGACGGCCTGGTCCGTCGCGTTCCACGGCACGGCCTGCGCCGCGACGGACAGCTCGTCGCCCAGCGTGATCGTGAGCTGGTCGCCGGGCAACGCCAGGGACTCCAGCGCCACCTCGTCCGGCGTCTGCGACTGACCCACGTGCCCGTCCGTGCCGATCTCGTCGAACGGGATGGCCTCGAAGCCGGGGATCTGGTCGAAGACGGCGGCGTCCGCGGTGAACGACCAGTCGCCGTTCGCGGCGTCGACGAAGCCGGGGTCGGCGTCCGTGACCCAGTTGTCCCCGTAGTTCAGCAGGTTCTTCGTGTCCAGGGCGCCCTCGGCGTTGACGTCCGGGTTCCGGGTGCGGTTCGGGTTCCAGATCACGTTCCGGTCGAACGAGCTGTGGTCCGGGAAGTAGTGGTTGTCCTCGAAGAAGTGCCCCAGCTCGGGGTACTTCGTCAGGTACGGCGTGCCGGCGAAGTCGCCGTTGTCGGCGAACACCTTCTGCCACTTGGGCAGGTACACCCGGTCGACGGTGTTGCCCTCGCCGTCGCCCATCCACTGCGTGTAGTTGTCGTACGGCACCGTGGTGTCGACGAACACGTTGTTCACGGCGTCGATGTAGTCGGCCGAGCCGGACTTGATCGCGTCGTTGCCCATGTTCACGAACACGTTCTGCTCGATGTTCAGGTCCCACGTGAAGTTGTCGGCGTAGATGCCCTCGACGCCGTGCTTGGTCAGGCCCACGTCGTGGAAGTAGTTCTGCCGGAACACGTGGCCGCGCTGCTGCGGCGTCTCGCCCGAGTTCATGTAGATGGCGCCGAGGTCCTGGAACGTCTTGCAGACGTCGTACACCTCGTTCTGCTCGAACAGGTGGTCGTTGCCGTGCACGATGATGCCCGGGTGCGGGGCGTCGTTGATCTCGTTGCCGCGCGCCACGTTGCCCACCCCGTCGAACATCACGCCCGGGTTGTAGGCCTTGTGGTAGTAGGCGAAGTCGTGGATGTGGGAGTCCTCGACCCGGTTGTTGCCGGGCGCCAGGGTGGTCTTGTTCCCGCCCTGCAGCACCACGCCGACGCCGCCCACGTGGCGGATGTCGTTCGAGACGACGGCGTGGTCGGTGCCGCCGCGGTTCACGGGGATCCCGTCATACGTGTACCGGCCGGGGGAGTTGATGAGCACCCCGCCGTCGGTGAAGTTCTGGACGTCGCTGTTCGAGATCGTCACGTGGCTGCCGCCGAGGATGACCGCGGCGTTCGCCCGCCCGTAGTCGAGCACCAGGTCGTCGAACGTCACGTACGACGTGCCGTCGGTGCGGATCATCGGCTCGTCGAGCGTGGTGACCACGGGCGCGCCCCGCTCCGCGAGGAACGACGCGTTCGGCACCAGGTACAGCATGCCGGTGTCCCGGTCGATGAAGTACTCGCCGGGGGCGTCGAGCTCCTCCAGCAGGTTCTGGGCGAAGTGGAAGTCGGGGTACCAGGTCTTCATCAGGCCCGACATCTCGCCGTAGCGCAGCGTGATGGTCCGGGCGTCGGTGTCGATCGACTCGATCTTGTTGTACGACCACTCCCAGCTCTGGCCGAAGATGCCGTCGAGCCAGATGTCGTCGGCCTGGCCCCAGTGCTGCGGCCGGTCGTAGGAGTAGCTGAACGTGCCGCCGCGGTCCTGCAGGTCGGCGTCGTCCTTGGTGGGGCCGACGTCGACGATCTTGTTCATCTGCACGGTGTCCTGGACGGCACCGGCGTTGGGCCAGCGGGCGAGCGTCATGTCCTGGCCGTCGACGTACAGCTCCATGGGCGGCGTGGTGCTGACGTCGTTGGCCTTCCAGTAGCCGTGCCGGCTGAGCTGGCCGTAGTCGTCGATGCCCAGCTCGCCCAGGTCGATCTGGAGGATGTCGTCGCGGGCCGACGTCTCGATCACGCGGTCGAGCACGGCCTGGTCGGTCACGGGGGAGAAGCCGTCGTAGGGCAGCTCCTTGCCGCCGGAGATCGTGGCGGTCTCGCCCGGGTAGGAGCGGTAGGTGACGGGCGCGGCGGCGGTGCCCGAGTCCTCGGCGCCGAGGGTGAACGACGCCGAGCGCTCGTACGTGCCCTCCCGCAGGTAGACGGTCACGCCGTCGGCCGGGAGGTTGCCCGCCGCCCGGAGCGCGCGGATGGCGTCGCGCGCCGCTTCCAGCGAGGCGAACGGCGCGGCCTCGGTGCCGGCGGCGCCGTCGTCGCCGTCCGGCGCGAGGTAGATCGTGCCCCGCGCGCCGGGGGCGTGCGGGCCCTTGCCGGGCTTGCCGGGCTTGCCGGGCTTCGGCTTGCCGGGTCCCTTCCCAGGGCCTTTACCGGGGTCTTGATCGGGCCCCTTGTCGATGGCGGTCGTGGTGACTGACGCGTGCTGGGCCCCGGTCTGCTGCGGGGCGGCCGTGGCGGCCGCGCTGGTGGCAGTCGCGCCGACGACGCACGTGGCGACGGCGGCGGCGAGCAGGGCTGACAGATGTCGCTTCATTGCGAGTGCTCCGACCTCTTCGGTGATGGTCATGGACTGCGGGTCGTCCTCGACCCGCGGCTGGCAGCGGGAGCGATGCTACATTAATCGATAATCGCTGACAATGAACGGGAGGCGTTCGGACGCCGCAGCGCCCGGTACCGTCGGACCCGTTCATCACACGAGGGAGTGCTTCATGACCAGCAGCGGTATCACCGGCGGACAGGCCGAACGACTCGTCTTCGTCGGGGACTCGATCACCGACGCCGGCCGCGACCGCGCGGACACCGGGTCGCTCGGCGACGGCTACGTCAGCCTCGTGGCGGCCGACCTGCCCGGCGCCGAGGTGCGCAACGTCGGCATCGGCGGCGACCGCGCCGTCGACCTGGAGGCGCGCTGGGAGCGTGACGTCGCCGGCACCGCGCCCGACGTGCTCAGCGTGTACGTGGGGGTCAACGACACCTGGCGCCGCTTCGACAACGACGACCCGACGAGCGCCGAGGACTTCGAGGCCACCTACCTGCGCCTCCTGGACCGGGTGCCGGGCAGCCCGCGCCTGGTCCTCGTGGAGCCGTTCCTCCTGCCGGTGCGGCCGGAGCAGCACGACTGGCTCGACGACCTCGCCGGCAAGCGGGAGGTCGTCGCGCGCCTCGCGGAGCAGGCGGGCGCCGCCCTGGTGCCGCTGCACTCCCTGCTCACCGCCGCCGCGGAGGCCACGGGAGCCGGCGGGCTGGAGGGCGCCGTCGCCCTGGCCCCCGACGGCGTGCACCCCACGCCCGCGGGGTCGCGCATCATCGCCGACGCCTGGCTCGCGGCCTACCGCTCCGGTGCACAAACGATTGTCGATAATGCCGCTAGGCTGGGTGGATGACTGATGCGTTGAGCGGGATCTCGGGCCTCGAGCGCGGGCTGCTGTCCGACCAGATCTACGACCTGGTCAAGTCGATGATCAAGTCGTCGCAGCTGGCCCCGGGCGAGCAGCTCGTCGAGTCCCAGCTGGCCCGCCGCCTGCGCGTGAGCCAGGCCCCCGTGCGCGACGCGCTCAAGCAGCTCGCGCACGAGGGCCTGGTGACGCACGTGCGGCACCAGGGCAACTTCGTGACCAAGCACTCCGACGAGGAGGCCCAGCAGGCCAAGCAGGCCCGCGTGGCGCTGGAGGCGCTCGCGGGCCGGCTCGCCTGCGGGCGCCTCACGCCCGAGACCCGGGCGCGGCTCGAGGAGGTCATCGTCGCCATGCACGGCACGGTCGACGCCCAGGACCTGCCCGCGTTCCGCGAGCTCGACTTCGGGTTCCACCGCGCCGTCATCGAGGCCAGCGGCAACACCTACCTGCCGCGCATGTGGGACATCATCGAGCCGAGCCTGCGCTCCATGCACCTGCTCGGCGACCCCGAGTTCACCGGCGACTGGCACGAGGTCGCCGACTGGCACCGCAGCCTGCTCGACGTCCTGGACGGGGGCGACGCCGACGCCGCCTCGGCCCTCTTCGAGGCGCACGCCGCGGGGACCCTGCTCGACGCCGACGCCGACGCCGACGCCGACGCCGACGACCCCGACGCGGGCTGAGCCCGAAGCCAGAACAAAACTGGACAAGCCAGGCTCACCCCCTCCAAAGGCTAGGCCGGCGAGGCATATTCGTTACGATTCGCGTGTGAGATCGGGGTGGTTCGAGGAGGCGACGGCACGCAGCGCCGTCGGTCGCGAGGCCTGGACCGTCGCGTGGGAGGCCACCCCGCTCGGTCCGCCGAGCGCATGGCCGGAGTCGCTGCGCCACGCCGTGCGGCTGTGCTTCTCGACGCGGTTCCCGGTGATGATGGTCTGGGGCCCGGACCTCACGCTCATCTACAACGACGGCTACCGGGACATGCTCGGCACCGACAAGCACCCCGCCGCGCTGGGCGCGCCCGCCCGGGTCGTGTGGGCCGAGATCTGGGACGACATCGGCCCGCTGTTCGACACCGTGCTGACCACGGGGGAGCCGACGCTCAGCCACGACATGTACCTGCTGATGAACCGGTCGGGGTACGCAGAGGAGACCTACTTCACCTTCTCCTACAGCCCGCTGTCGGACGACGACGGCCGGGTCGTGGGTGTGCTCGACATCGCGACCGAGACGACGCGCGAGGTGGTCAACCAGCGGCGGCTGGCCGTGCTCGGCGAGGTGCACGCGGCCCTGCCCGCGACGTTCACCGACCTGCGGTCCTTCGCCCTGCCCGTGGTCGGCGTGCTGGCCGCCAGCGCGGACGTCGCCCGGGTCGCGGTCTACGCCGCGAGCGGCCCCGAGGTGGTCCTGGAGTCCGGGGGCGCCTCGGACCAGAGCGAGCTGCGCCTCGTGGTCCGCGCGCTCGCCTCCGGCCGGCGCCAGGTCGTCCCGGGCATGGTGGTCACGCCCGTGCGGTCCGGCCAGGGGAGCGGCGTCATCGCCGCGCTCGTCCTGTGCGGCACCGAGGTGCGGCCCTGGGACGCGGACTACGCCCGCTTCATGATGGTGCTGTCGACGACGGTCGCCGCCGCGCTGCGCGACGTCGTCCGGCGCCGGGTGCACGACGACGCCCTGCGGCTGCGGGCCGTGCACTCGGAGGAGGAGCGGGCCCGGGCCACCGAGGTGTCCCTGGCGCTGCAGCAGGCCGTGCTGACCGACCCGCCGCAGATCGACGACCTGGAGGTGGTCGTGCACTACCAGCCGGCCGCGGTCGAGCGGGACATCGGGGGCGACTGGTACGACGCGTTCACGCGGCGGGACGGCGCGACCACCGTGGTGATCGGCGACGTGATCGGGCACGACCTCGACGCCGCCGTCGCGATGGGGCAGATCCGTTCCCTGGTGCGGGCCATCGGCTACGACAGCCAGGAGACGCCCGCGCGGGTGCTGGAGCGCGTCGACGCGGCCATCGACGGCCTCGCCCTCGGGAGCTCTGCGACTGCCACGGCGCTCGTGGCGTGCGTCGAGCAGCCGGCCGGACCGCGCGGGGACCTGACGCGCACGGTGCGGTGGTCCAGCGCCGGCCACCTGCCGCCGATCCTGGTCCGGGCCGACGGCACGAGCGAGATCCTCCGGATCCGCAACGACCTGCTGCTCGGCATGGACTCGGGGGTGGTACGCCGGGACCACGCCGTCGAGCTCCGTCCCGGCGACACCCTGCTGCTGTACACCGACGGGCTGGTCGAGCGGCGGGACAGCGGCCTGCGTGCCCGCCTGGACCAGCTCGCCAAGGTGCTCGAGGGAACCCACGGGGCGGACCTGGGCGCCATCGTCGAGTGCGCCCTGAGCGGCATGCTGTCCGCCACGGACGGCTCCACGGTCGACGACGACATCGCGATCGTGGCGGTCCGCGCCGGCAGGAGACCCGAGGTTCTCGTCAAGCGGTGACGGTCAGGCGGTGACGCCGTAGAGCCGCTCCGCCGTCCCCGACCACACGGCCGCCGTCGTACCGTCGTCGAGCGCCGGCAGCGCGCGGGCCGTACGGGCGACGACCTCCGCGTACGGCGCGACGCGGGCTGACATCGGCCAGTCGCTGCCGAACAGCAGGCGCTCCGTACCGAGCAGGTCGACGGCGGCCCGGGCGATCGCGGCGACCCGGTCGGCGTCGTCCGGGCCCGCCGTGTGCAGGCCGGAGAGCTTGGCGTGCACGCGCGGCCGGGCGGCGAGCGCCGCGAGCGCGTCGCGCCACGGCTGCCCGGGCGTCCCGGCGCCGAGGCCCAGGTGGCAGACGACGACGTCGAGCGCCGGGTGCCGGTCGGCGAGCGCCCCGACGGCGGCGAGCTGTTCGGGGCGCACCAGGGTCTCCAGCACCCGCCCGGTGGCGGCCAGCCCCTCGCACAGGGCGTCGAGCCCGGTGACGTCGGACAGGTCGGCCGCGCCGCCGGGGACGGCGAGCCGGAGGCCGGCGACGGGCACGCCGTCGTCGAGCAGCGGCTGCGCCATCCCGGCCCAGGCGGCGGGGTCGCCGGGGCGCGCGTCGTACTGGAGCACGACCGGCCCGGGCAGGGGGCCGTGCGCGGCGGCCCGGGCGGCGAGCCAGCGCGCCTCGCCCTCGGTGTCCGCGGCCTGCACGGCGACGGCGGCGCGCACGGGCGCCGGGGACGTCGCCGTGGCGCTGGCCAGGTCGTCCGGGCCGATGCGCCGCGGCAGGCCCAGGCGCTCGGCGAACCAGGAGATCCGCATGGCCGCGGTGTCCCAGAGGTGCACGTGCGCGTCGACGATGCCGTCGAGCATGCCGTCGCTCATGCCGGAGCGGGCGCGGACCGTGCGGCGTCGAGCGCGGCCCAGAGATCATCGGTCAGGTCGGCTGCGGCGGCGTCGGCGAAGACGTCGACCTCGGCCGGGGTGCGCGCCCCGACCACCACTGCCTCGACTCCCGCCACGCGCAGCGGGTACCGCGCGGCGGCTGCCGCCAGGGGGAGTCCGGCCGCGGCGCACACGGCCGCCATGCGGAGCGCGCCGGCCACCTGCTCCGGCGTCGCGGGGTGGTAGTCGAAGTACGGCGCGGCCACGGGGTCGGCGAGCACCCCGGAGTTGTACACGCCCGCGGCGATCACCCCCACGCCCCGCTCGCGGGCGGCGGGGAGCAGGTCGGCCTCGGCCGTGCCGTCCAGCAGCGTCACCCGGCCCGCGGGCATGACGACGTCGAGCGCGTCCGCGGCCTCGCGCACCAGGCGCGCGACCGGCGCGTTGTGCCCCATGCCGACGCCCACGGCCCGGACCACGCCCTGGTCGCGCAGCTCCAGGAGGGCGGGCAGGGCGCCGCGCAGCGCGGCGTCGACGTCGGCCGGGTCGTGCAGGTAGAGCAGGTCCACGCGGTCGGTGCCCAGCCGCGCGAGGCTGCCCTCCAGGGAGCGCAGCACGCCGTCGCGGCTGAGGTCGCCGACGGTGTTGACCCCGGTGCCGCCCGTCGGGACGGGCGCGCCGTCGGCGTCGACGATGGTGCGCCCCACCTTGGTGGCGAGCACCACGCTGTCGCGGTCCACGCCCGACAGGGCGGCGCCGAGCCGGAGCTCGCTGACGCCCTCGCCGTAGTGCGGCGCGGTGTCGAAGAACCGCACGCCGCGCTCCAGGGCGCGGCCGACGGTCGCCTCGGCGGCGTCCGCGGCCACGGGCGTGAACAGGTTGCCGATGGGCGCGCAGCCCAGGCCGAAGGCGGCGGCGACGGCCTGGGCGGGGCCCGGGTCGAGGCCCGGCCCGGCCGGGCTCAGCGGGCGGAGGGCTGCGCGGAACGCCATGCCTCGAACTCCCCTCGGGTGTCGGGGGTCAGCGGGTAGTAGTCGCTCAGCCGGGCGCCCTCGTCGAGCCGGCCGCGGCTGAACACCTCCCACTCCTCGTGGTCCCGCGCGGACTCGATCACCTGGTCGGCCATCGCGCGCGGCACGATGACGGGGCCGTCGTCGTCGGCCACGACGAGGTCGCCCGGCAGGCACAGGACGCCGCCCACGGCGACGGGCACGTCGAACGCCCACGGGAACAGCTCGGACTGCGAGGCGTAGTGCGGCGTGCTGCCCGTGGACCACACCGGCAGCCCCAGGTCGCGGATCTTCCCGGAGTCGCGGATGCGGCCGTCGACGACCATGCCGGCGCCGCCCTTGCGCTGGAAGTAGCGGGCCAGGATGTCGCCCACGCACCCGGAGTACAGGCTGCCGAACGCCTGGACCACCAGCACGTCGCCGGGCTGCACGGTCTCCAGGACGTGCCACAGGGCGGTGTGCCGCTCCACGTACTCCTGCTCGTCGCCCGCGGCGAGGTCCTCGCGCTGCGGCATGAACTGCAGCGTGAGGGCGGAACCGACGACCTTGTACCCGGGGGACAGGGGCCGCGGCCCCTCCACGAACGAGCGGCGGATGCCCAGCCCGTGCAGCTTGGCGCAGGCCGTCGCGGACGACACCTCGCCCAGCCGGGCCAGGGTGTCGGCGTCGGCCCGCTCGAAGGCCTCGCCCCGCACGGGGAGCGTGACGTCCGGCCGGACCAGGCCCGCGGTGGGATCGGTGGGCAGCCCGTCCAGGCCGGCGTGGGTGGGGGCTTCGGTCATGAGGAGGCTCCTTCTCGGGGCTGGGACTGGAACTCGGGGTGGGTGGTCGCGGCACCCGGGTGTCGCGGCGCGGCCGTGCCGGGGGCGGTGAGCAGCACCAGGTCCGCGCGGTGCGACGGCGGCAGCTCGACCAGCACGTCGCCGCCGTCCACGGGAAGGCTCACCGAGGACGGCGTCCCGGCCCGCCCCGCGGACGCCGTCGACGGCCCCGGGTAGACGCCGCCGGACTCGCCCCGGGCCACGACGCCGGTCAGGCGCTGCTCCCCGAACCGGCCCGGCCGCGCGCGCACCCGCCGGGCGCGCGTGGGGGAGAGGTTGACCAGCGTCAGCTCGACGCGCCCCGCCTGCGGGTCGCCGTCCAGGCGCGTGACCAGGGCCGCGACGTCGGGCGGCAGGCCCGGCCGCGACCGGTCGGCGTCGGTGTAGCTCACGGCCGCGAACGGCAGGCCCCCGTTGTAGAGCGTCTGCGGCGTGCCCGTGACGAGCTGCCCCAGCACCTCCGTGACCACGGGGTTGGCGCGCTGCCAGAAATGCAGGTGCACGGAGTCGGGGTCCACGGGCTCGGCGTCCATCACCGCGACCCGGCGGGCGAGCTGCCCGAGTGCCATCGACAGCGCGCGCTCCGGATAGTCGGGCAGCGCGCCGTCGAGGAACGTGAGCCACGGGCCCTCGTGCCCCGCCTCGACCTTGTCCCGGAACGGACGCACCTCGCGCGCGCCGGGCGTGCCGTCCAGCACGCGGTCCAGGCGCTCGCGGTCGCGCGGGTCGCGGGTCCACCACCACAGCCAGGTGGGCAGGTCGAGCTGCAGCGGGCCGAAGTCGAACCAGCCCTCGGCGCCGTACCGGTAGGGCACCAGCAGCGCGGGCTCGGCGGCGTGCGGCCCGAGGCGCTCCAGCCAGCTCCCGCGCAGGCTGAACGGGGTCACGGTGACGGGCGCGGTGATCGAGTGCTCCAGCACCGTGTCGAGCATGGTGCGCACGAGATCGAGCGGGCCGTCGTCGCGGGCCGGTCCGGGCACGGCGCCCGAGACGAACGACGCGTTGATCGCCCCGATCAGCGTGCTCATGCCCACCGAGTGCAGGCCGTGGGGCCAGGTCCAGCCGTAGTGCCCGCCGTACCAGGCGCCGTCGTGCAGCCCGCCGACGACGCCGTCGGGCGCCACGTTGTCCGGCATGAGCCCGCCCGCGGCGGCGGCGCGCTCGCGCCAGCCGTCGACGTACCGGGTGACCCACGCGGCCGCGGCGGCGTCGCCGTCGTACAGCCAGGCGTTGGTGACCAGCGACGTGGCCGCGAGGTTCACGGCGGTGTCCCCGGCCGCGCGCCGCTGCAGCTCGTCGCCCATGAGCTGCGCGTGCGCCGGGTCCTCCAGGTCGGACCAGCGCGTGATTCCCGGCAGCCCGTGCAGCGGCAGGCCGTAGGCCTTCATGTAGTCGAGCGACGCCGGGTAGGTGAGCCACTCCGTGCCCAGTCCCGGCAGCGGTCCGAGCGCGCCGTTGTGCGGCGCGGTGACGATGTTGCGTGCCGGGTCGTAGTTGCCGTGCTCCGGGTCGGTGTACAGGCGCGCGAACCGCCGGCCGCGCTCGGCGAACCGCTCGTCGCCCGGGTCGGCGGCGCACAGGCCGTAGAAGAACAGCAGCGACTCGCCCTGGTGGAACCAGTCGTACCCGTTCTCGTACTCGCCGGTGAGCATGCCGGCCTCGGTGAGCTGCGCCGTCACGCCCTCGAAGTGGTGCTTGGCGGCGTCGAGCACGTCGTCGCTGCCGCCCAGGGCGTAGAAGGCCGGCCAGTTGAAGAACGGCTCGTAGAGGTCGTCCACGCCGTCGCGGTGCTCGAACCCGCCCGCGTGCAGGATGCGGCCGTCGGGACCGCAGTACCGGCGCGCGAACAGGCGCCAGGCCTCCTCGGTCGCGTCGAACAGGCGCCGTTCGAGCACGGCCCAGGCCGGCACCTCGGTCAGGGGAGTGGTGGGGATCCGCGGGTGCGCGGTGTCGTCGGTCATCGCCTCAGCCCTTCGTCGCCCCGGCGACCAGGCCGCCGATGATGTGCCGCTGCATGAGCACGAAGAAGAGGATCGCCGGGGTCACCGCGAGCAGCAGCGTGGGGAAGACCGTGGTGTAGTCCGTCGAGAACTCGCCGACCGCGGCGTACACGCCGGTGGTCACCGTGTAGATGCCGGAGCCGGGGCCCAGGATGATCTGCGGGCTGACGAAGTCGTTCCAGACGCTGATCGAGTTCAGCACCACGATCGTGGCCACCACGGGCCGCATGATCGGGAAGATGCAGGACCAGAACGCCCGGATCTTGCCCGCGCCGTCCAGGGACGCCGCCTCGTCGATGTCCCGCGGCACCGTGCGCAGGTAGGCGGCGAACAGGAAGATCGTGACCGGCAGCGTGGCCGCCGTCTCGAAGAGGATGAAGCCGGGGATCGTGTTGATCAGCCCCAGCACCCGCAGCACGAACACGACGGGGATCAGCGTCACCTGGCCCGGGATGAACAGCCCGGAGACGAACAGGAGCAGCAGCCCCAGGTGCCACTTCGACCGGCCGCGCGCGATGACGTACGCGACGGGCGCGGCCAGCGCGATGCCGAACACGTTGACCAGCGCGACGAACAGCAGCGTGACGCCGTAGGCGCGCACCACGTTGAACTTCTCGCTGGTCAGCGCCGCCCGGAGGTACTCCAGGCTGAACGTGTCGGGGGTGATCGCCAGGGGCGAGGCGATGATCGCGTCCTGCGGCTTGAAGGCGTTGATCACCATGATGTAGAGCGGCACGAGCATGACGAGCGCGCCGGCGCCGAGCAGCACCCACTTGAGCACGCTGCCCACGCCGGGGGCGCGCAGCCGGCGCCGGGGGGTCGGGTATCTGCGCATCAGTCGGCCACCTTCTGCTCCGCGCCGCGTCGGGCGAACGTCACCGCGAGGCCCAGCACGGCCGTGACCAGCAGCAGGATCACGGACTGCGCCGCGCCGAACCCGAGCTCGGACTGCGCGAACGAGTCCCGCAGCACCTGGTAGACGATCGTCTGGGTGGACCCGGCGGGACCGCCGTCGGTCAGGGCCAGCACGATGTCGTAGACCTTGAGCAGCCCCACGAGCGTGAGCACGAGGTTCACGGTGAACACGGGGGCGATCAGCGGCAGCGTCACGTTGCGGAACTGCTGCCACTTCGAGGCGCCGTCCACGGTGGCGGCCTCGTAGTACTCGGTCGGCACGGACTTGATGCCGGCCAGGAACAGGATCATGTTGAAGCCGAAGTGCGACCACACGATCGTCAGGATCACGCTCGCCTTGGCGAACGCGACCTCCGTGAGGAACGGGACGGGCGGCACGCCGAGGTGCCCGAGCAGGCCGTTGACGGCGCCCTCCGGCGCGAGCATGGCCGACCAGAGGAACCCGATGATCAGCGCGCTGATGATGTACGGGTAGAAGAAGATCGTGCGCATCAGCGTGTTGGCGCGGCCGGAGCCGGAGATGAGGGCCGCGATCGTGAGCCCGACGCCGTTGCACAGCACCGTGCCGAAGAACGCGACCACGCCGGTGAAGATCGCGGCGTCGACCGTGCGCGGGTTGCGGAAGGCCTCGGCGTAGTTGTCGAGCCCGATGAACGTGAAGTTCAGGCTGTAGCCGTTCCAGTCGGTCAGGCTCAGCACGAACGCCAGGACCATCGGCACGATGAACATCGCGAGGAACACCAGGACGGCGGGGCCGCCCATGACGATCCCGGGGAGGCGGTCGCGCCACACCCGCGCCGCCGAGCGGCGGCGAGGGCGTGGCACGACGGCGAGCGTGTCTGCCATGTGGGTCACCGGTGCTGCCTCAGCCGATGCTGGAGGCGAACCAGTCGTCCATGGCCGACTCGACGTCGGCGGCCGGGGTGCCGCCGATCAGGGCCTGGGTCTGGGCGTTGATCTCGTCCGAGTAGCCCGTCGGCAGCGTGCGCTCGCCGTAGCCCTGGCCCGTCGGGGTGTACGACTCGGCGGGCGTGTTGGCCACGATCTGCTGCAGCTCCTGGCCCAGTGCGTCCATCTCGTACTCGTAGCCGTCGCGGAAGTTGCCGTCCACCTCGAGCTGGTCGGCGACCGCCGTCTGGTCGGTCACGAGGAACTCGACGAGCTTGGCGGCGGCGTCCTGGTCCTCGCTGGTCTTGAGGATCGAGTAGGGGCTCGCGATGTTCGCGCCCATCGCCGGGGCGTCGACGCCGTCGGCGGCGGGGGCCCGGAAGACGCCGATCTCGGCCTTCTCCTCGGCCTTGGCCTCGGTGCCCGCGAACCAGCTGCCCATGGGGTAGATCGCGCTCTTGCCGGACAGGAACGCCTGCTCCGCGTCGGGGTACTTGATGCCCAGCGCGTCCTTGGGCACGTAACCCTCGGCCACCCACCCGGCGTACGTCTCGACGGTCTGCCCGTACGTCTCGGCGAACGTGGTCTCGCCCGCGCTCATCCCGGCGAACCAGTCCGGGTCCTGCGCCACGATCGTCGGCAGGCCGAGCGCCTGCAGGGAGTGGCTGGTCATCCAGTCGCCGCCGGTCTGGATCGGGGTCCAGCCGGCGTCCTTGAGCTTGCCGAGCGCGTCGGTGAGCTCCTCCACCGTCGTCGGAGTCTCCGCGATGCCGGCCTCCTCGAAGGCGGTCTTGTTGTAGAACCACAGGCTCTGCAGCTGGAAGCCGATGCCGGCCATGTAGTACTTGCCGTCGATCGAGTACTGGTCGGCCAGGGGACCGGTCGTGGCCCAGTCGTACTGGGAGAGGTCGACCAGCTCGGGGGCCAGGTCGACAGTGGGCGGCATCGACTGCACGACGTCGGGCGCGTCGCCCGCGGTCAGCAGCCGGGGCAGCGCGGCGGCCACGCCCTCGGCGCCCGGGTTCTGCACGACGACGTCGATGCCGGGGTTGGCCTCCTCGAACGGCGCGACGAGCTCGTTCCAGAACTCCTCGGTGAGGTTGGGGGTGACGTTGACGAGCAGGCTCAGCTCGGTGGTGCCACCACCGGCGTCGCCGCCGTCGCCGGCACAGCCGGCGAGGGTGAGGGCGGCCGCCGTGAGCGTGCCCACGCTCGCCAGGGTGCGGTGCTTGATCATCGTTGATCCTCTCGGGTTGCCGCAGCGTTCCAGGGGGTGCTGTGCGTGGGCCTGCGGCGTACGGCCTACGACTGTGGAGTGACGTCTCGGGGAGAGTAATCGATAATCGTTGGATTGGGAAGAAGGCGGGTCCCGTGCCCGCGGCGCATAGGCTCGCGGGGTGAACCGGACCGACCGCCTGTACGCGATCGTCGAGGAGCTGCGGGCCGTCTCGCCGCGCCCGCGGAGCGCGTCCTGGCTGGCCGACCGGTTCGAGGTGAGCCGGCGGACCATCGAGCGCGACATCGGCGCGCTGCAGCAGACGGGCGTGCCCGTCTGGGCAGAGCCGGGCCGCACCGGGGGCTACTGCCTGGACCGCGAAAGGACGCTCCCGCCGGTCAACTTCAGCCCGGACGAGGCGGTCGCGGTCGCCGTCGCGCTGGGCGGCCTGGCCGGGACACCCTTCGCGGGCGCGGGCTCGACGGCGCTCCGCAAGATCCTCGCGGCCATGCGGGACGACGACGCGACCGCCGCCCACGACCTCGCCGCCCGCGTGCACCTGCTGGGGGCGCCGCCGCAGGTGCCGCCGGTCCCCGCCGTCCTCACCGACGCGATCACCGCGCGCCGGGTGCTGCGCCTGCGGTACACCGACAAGGCCGGCGCCGCGACCACGCGCGACGTCGAGCCGCTCGGCTTCGTCGGATCCTCCACGGGCTGGTACCTGCTGGCCTGGTGCCGGCTGCGCGACGGGATCCGCGCCTTCCGCCTCGACCGCGTCGACCGGGTCACGGCCACCAGCGAGCGCGCGCCCCGCCGCGTGGTCCGCCCGGAGGACGTCCAGGTGCCCGACGGCGACCTGCGCACCCTGACGTTCCTTGGTTGACCCGCGCTCCCGGCCTGCTGCGGAAACACCGACCGCGGAAACACCGACACAGGGGTGTCGCGGAGCGGTCGGAGGCTGGTCGCGAGCCACGGAGAGACCGTGGCCCGACCAGGAGGTCCATCCTCATGCACCGCGCCACCCTCGCCTCCGTGCGGCTCATCACCGACGACGTCGACCGGCTGACCGCCTTCTACGAACGCGTCACCGGCGCCACGGCGGACCGCCCGTCGCCCGACTTCGCCGAGCTGCGCACCGACCGCGGCACCCTCGCGATCGGCAGCACCCGGACGGTCCAGCTCTTCGGCCCGGGCTCCGCGGACCCGGCGGCCAACCGCACGGCGATCGTGGAGTTCCTCGTCGACGACGTCGACGCGTTGTTCGCGGGCCTCGGCGACACGGTCGAGACCGTGACTCCGCCGACAACCATGCCGTGGGGCAACCGGTCGCTGCTCGTCCGCGACCCCGACGGCACCCTGGTCAACCTGTTCACGCCCGTGACCCCGGAGGCGCGGGCGCGCGCCGGGATGGAATGAGGGCGAGCCCATCGCCGCCGTCGGGCAGACTATGACCATCGGGCCGACGAGCCCGCCGAGCAACATCTGACCGACAACGCCGGTCTACCCCCACCAGAAGGAGCATCCACGGTGACCCACATCTTCGACGAGCTGCAATGGCGAGGCCTGGTGGCACAGTCCACCGACGAGGCCGCGCTGCGTTCTGCACTGTCGGAGGGCACCGTGGACTATTACGTGGGCTTCGACCCCACGGCCCCGTCGCTGCACATCGGCAACCTCGTCCAGATCCTTACGGCACGCAGGCTGCAGGACGCCGGCCACCGGCCCTACCTGCTGGTCGGCGGCGCGACGGGCCTCATCGGCGACCCCCGTGACTCGGGTGAGCGCACGCTCAACTCGCCCGAGCTCGTGGCGAGCTGGGTGGAGCGCATCCGCGCCCAGATCTTGCCGCACCTGTCCTTCGAGGGCGACAACGCCGCGCAGATGGTGAACAACCTCGACTGGACCGCCCCGATGTCCGCGATCGAGTTCCTGCGTGACATCGGCAAGCACTTCCGGATGGGCACCATGCTGTCCAAGGACATCGTGGCGCGAAGGCTCGCCTCGGACGAGGGCATCAGCTTCACCGAGTTCAGCTACCAGGTGCTGCAGGGCATGGACTACCGCGAGCTGTACCGGCGGCACGGCATCACCCTGCAGCTCGGCGGCAACGACCAGTGGGGCAACCTGCTGGCCGGCGTCGAGCTGATCCGCAAGGCCGAGGGCGTGAGCGCGCACGCGCTCACCACGCCGCTCATCACCAAGGCGGACGGGACCAAGTTCGGCAAGTCCGAGGGCGGCTCCATCTGGCTCGACCCGGAGATGACCAGCCCCTACGGCTTCTACCAGTTCTGGCTCAACCAGGCCGACGCCGACGTCGTCAACTACCTCAAGGTGTTCACGTTCCGCACCCGCGAGGAGATCGCGGAGCTCGAGCGCGAGGTGGCCGAGCGGCCGTTCGCACGCGAGGCCCAGAAGGCGCTCGCGGGTGACGTCACCACGCTGGTCCATGGCGCCGGGGCGACGGAGGCGGTCATCGCGGCGAGCCAGGCGCTGTTCGGCCGCGGCTCGCTCGACGACCTCGACGCCCGGACGCTCGCGGGTGCGGTGGCCGAGCTGCCGCGCGTGACGGCCAAGGCCGGCGACCTGGTCGCCGACCTCCTGGTGGGCTCGGGGCTCGTGGCGTCCAAGGGTGCGGCGCGCCGGGCGATCGCCGAGGGCGGCGCCTACGTGAACAACGTGAAGGTGACGTCGGACGACGCCGCACTCGCCGGCGAGGACCTGCTCCACGGGCGGTACGCGGTGCTGCGCCGGGGCAAGAAGACCCTGGCGGTCGCCGCGTCGGAGTGACCTCCTGACCGGCCTCTCGCGGCTCTCCTGACCGGCACTGCCGGAGCACGACGGCGGCCGCCCGCGCAC
>NZ_JBHWZO010000121.1:0-18265 GCF_042728455.1 Promicromonospora sp. NPDC060204 | reverse complement strand
GCACAGGCCTGTGCCGACCTCGATGCAAGGTGCCGACTTTGCGCGGCAAACTGCCGACCCCACGCCACGAGGTGCGGCCGGCGCGGCAAACTGCCGACCTCAGGGCCGGCCGCCGCTAGCCGCTAGCCGCCGCTCGGCGCTTGCCGCTAGCCGCCGGCCGCCGGCCGCCGCTAGCCGCGCGCGGCGCGGACCAGGCTCGTGACGGCCGCGGCGAGGTCCCGCAGGCGCGGCGCGGTGCGGCCGATCAGGTCGTCCAGCCCCACCGGCCCGGGCGCGATCGAGAACGCGGCGGCGATCCCGGCGGCCCGGGCCTGCGCCTCCGGCAGCAGCACCTGGCCGGCCAGCACCACGACGGGCGGCCGGGTTGGCGACGCCGCGGCGAGGCGCGCGACGCCGTCGGCCACCTTGCCGTTGACCGACTGCGAGTCGAAGGACCCCTCCCCCGTGATCACGAGGTCGGCGTCCGCGAGCGCCGCGGGCAGGCCGACTGCCTCGGCGACCAGCTCGGCGCCGGGGGTGGTCTCGGCGCCGAGCACCGCGATCAGCCCGGCGGGCACGCCGCCGGCCGCACCGGTGCCGGGCAGCCCGGCGACGGCGGTCCCGGTCTCCCGCTCCAGCACGTCGGCCCAGTGCGCGAGGGCGGTGTCGAGGAACTCCGCCTCGCCGTCCCGGGCGCCCTTCTGCGGGCCGAACACGCGGGCGGCGCCCTGCTCGCCGACCAGCGGGTTGGTGACGTCGACGGCGAGCCGCCAGCGCACCTCGCGCGCCCGCGGGTGCAGCCCGGACAGGTCGAGGGCGGTGACGGAGGCCAGCCCCTCGCCGCCGTCGGGCACCTGGTCGCCCTCGGCGTCGAGGAGCCGGACGCCGAGACCGGTGAGGATGCCCGCGCCGCCGTCCGTGGAGGCGGAGCCGCCCAGGCAGACGAGCACCTCGGCCGCGCCCGCGTCGAGCGCCGCGCGCGCCAGATCACCGGTGCCGCGCGTGCTCGCGTGCAGCGGCTGCAGGGGCACGTCGGAGACGCCGGGCAGGCCGCTGGCCTCGGCGAGCTCGACCACGGCGGTGCGCCCGTCGGGCGAGAGCGCCCACCGGGCCGACGTCGGGCGCCCGATCGCGTCCACCGTCGCGGTGACCTCCGCGACGCCGCCCCAGACGGCGAGGAGCGCGTCGAGGGTGCCCTCGCCGCCGTCGGCCATGGGCAGGCGCGTCACGACGGCGCCGGGCGCGGCGTCCAGGACGCCGTCGGCGATCGCGGACGCGACCTCGGACGCGGACAGGCTGCCCTTGAACGAGTCCGGGCAGACGACGATGTGCAGCGGCTCCACGCGCCGATCGTAGGCCGTCGCGGCCGTCAGGCCGCCAGGATCTCGGCCACCGGGACCGCCTCGGCGCCGAACGCCTCGGCCACCCCGGCGTTGGTGATGTGGCCGGCGTGGGTGCTCAGCCCGCGGGCCAGGGCCTCGTCGGCCCGCAGCGCGTCGCGCCAGCCCCGGTCGGCGAGGGCCACCACGTACGGCAGGGTCGCGTTGGTGAGCGCGCGGGTCGACGTCGCGGGCACCGCTCCGGGCATGTTCGCGACGCAGTAGTAGAGGGTGTCGTGCACGGCGAACGTCGGGGCGTCGTGCGTGGTGGGGTGCGAGTGCTCGAAGCAGCCGCCCTGGTCGATGGCGATGTCGACGAGCACGGCACCCGGCTTCATCACCTTGACCATGGCGTCGGTGACGATCTTGGGGGCGGCGGCGCCGGGGATGAGGACCGACCCGATGACCAGGTCCGCGGCGGCGACCTGGTCGGCCACCTCGTACGTCGTCGACACCCGCGTGCCCACGGCCCCGCCGAACCGCGCCTCGATGCGGCGCAGCGCGGGCAGCGACACGTCCAGCACGGTGACGTCGGCGCCCATGCCGAGCGCGTTCGCGGCCGCGTGCTCCCCGGCGACGCCGCCGCCGATCACCACGACCTTGGCCCGGGGCGTGCCGGGCACGCCGCCCATGAGCACCCCCGTGCCGCCGTGCGGCCGCATCAGGTGGTAGGCGCCCACCTGCGCGGACAGGCGTCCGGCGACCTCGCTCATAGGGCTCAGCAGCGGGAGCGAGCGGTCGGCGAGCTGCACCGTCTCGTAGGCGATGGCGGTGGTGCCGGCGGCGAGCAGCGCGTCGGTGCAGGGGGCGGACGCCGCGAGGTGGAGGTAGGTGAACAGGGTCTGGTCCGGGCGCATGAGCGCGTACTCGGGCTCGATCGGCTCCTTGACCTTGACGAGCAGGTCGGCCTCGGCCCAGACCTCCTCGGCGGCGGCGACAGTGCGGGCGCCGGCGAGCCGGTAGGCGTCGTCGTCGAAGCCCGAACCCTGCCCGGCGCCGGCCTGCACCAGCACGTCGTGCCCACGGCGGACCAGCTCGTGAGCACCGGCAGGCGTGAGCGCGACCCGGCTCTCGTTGTTCTTGATCTCCGTAGGAACGCCGATGTTCATAGGGTGACGGTAAGCACCTCGCGGTGTGCGGGTCCAGACCACGTTCCTGAATAGAATGTTCGGCGAACCTGCACAAGGATGTGCCCATGCTCAACCCGTGGCGCCTGCGCCTCCTGCACCAGCTGCACCTGCTCGGTACGGTGCGCGCCGTCGCCGACGCCACGCACCTGAGCCCCTCCAGCGTCTCCCAGCAGCTCTCCACCCTGGAGACCGAGGCCAGGACCCAGCTCTTCGAACGCGTCGGACGGCGCATCCGGCTCACGCCCGCGGGCGTCATGCTCGCCGGCCACGCCGCGCAGATCCTCGACCGCATCGCGGCCGCCGAGGCCGACATCGCGGACCTGCACTCGGAGCCCACCGGGGTGGTGCGGCTCTCGGCGTTCACCAGCGCGTTCCACGGCATCGTCGTGCCCGCCGTCGCGGCCCTCACCGAGGAGTACCCACGCATCTCGGTCCAGCTCACCGAGGCGGAACCCCAGGTCAGCCGGGGTGCACTGCAGCGCGGAGAGGTGGACGTCGCAATCTGCGCGGACTTCCCGGATGCGCCCGTGCCGCCCGACGCCGACCTCGCGCGCCTGCCGCTGACGGGCGACCGCGTGGTGCTCGTGACGGCCCGCGACACCGTGACGGGCGAGCGCTCGGGACGCGTGGACCTCACCACCCTGGCGGGCGAGCCGTGGGCGTTCGAGCACCCCGGGGCGCACCTGGCCGACCTCGCCGAACGCCTGTGCCGACGCGCGGGCTTCACGCCGCGGGCCGTGGCCCGGTTCGAGAGCCACGGCACCCTGCTGAGCCACGTCGAGGCGGGCCTGTCGATCACCCTGCTGCCGCTGCTCGCGGTGCACGACCGCTACGCCGTCCGCACGCTCGACCTCGTCGACCCGCCCCGGCGCGACATCCACCTGGTGGCACGCCGCACGACGCTGGACCGCGCCGCGGTGCGCATCGTCGTGGAGGCGCTCCGCGGCCAGGCGCGAAACGCCTGACCAGCGGGCCTGACCCGGGGCCCGGTCACCGGACCCGTCAGAAGTCGTCGATGTCCGCCTGCGCCCCGCGCAGCGCGTCGGCGAGCTGGCGCAGGTGGTCGAGGTCCTCCGCGTCGAGGGCGGGCCCCACGTAGTGGGCGATGGAGCGCACGTGCCGGCGTCCGAGCTCCTTCTGGGTCTCCGAACCCTCCGGCGTGAGGCTGACCAGCACGCCCCGGCCGTCGTCGGGCGACGGGTGGCGGCGCACCAGGCCGCGCTTCTCGAGCCGCTCCACCATGCGGGACAGCGAGGACTGCGCCATGAGGATGTTCTCGTTGAGCTCCCGCAGCCGCAGCGTCTCGTCGGACGCGAGCGCGAGCGTGAACAGCACGTCGTACTCACGCATGCTGAGGTCGCCCCAGATGTCGTCCGCCAGGAGCCGGCGCATCACCGTCACCTGGGCGCGAAACAACGACTCCCACGCCTCGGCGGCCTCCCGCGCCGAGGGCACCCGTCGCTCGGTCATCAGCGTGCCCACCTTGTCATCTTCGGCACGCTACCTGACTGAACTTTCAGTCACCTACCTGGGCGCGTGGTGGCGAATTTCACCATGCGAATTTCCAGGCGAAACGTGGTAGCGGGCCGTGTCCGGGACGGCTCCGGTCACCGCCCGAGGCGGCGTTCCCGGAGGGAGAAGTCGCGCAGCGCGCGCAAGAAGTCGACACGGCGGAACGCGGGCCAGTAGGCCTCACAGAAGTAGAACTCCGTGTGCTGGCTCTGCCACATGAGGAACCCGCCGATGCGCTGCTCCCCGGAGGTGCGGATGACCAGCTCCGGGTCGGGCTGCCCCTTGGTGTACAGGTGCTCGGCGATGTGCTCGACGTCGATCGACTCCGCGAGGTCCGCGAGCGTGGCCCCGTCCTTCGCGCGCTCGGTGAGGTAGGAGCGGACGGCGTCGGCGATCTCGGTACGGCCGCCGTACCCGATGGCGACGTTGACCTGGAGGCCCTTGACCCCGGCGGTGCGGTCCGCGGCGGCGCGCAGGGCGGCGGCCAGCCGCGCGGGGAGCAGGTCGAGGCGCCCGATGACGCGCAGGCGCCAGCGGCCGGACTCGGAGAGGTCGGAGACGGCGTCCTCGATGATGTCCAGCAGGTTGCTCAGCTCGTCCGCCGACCGGCTCAGGTTGTCGGTGGAGAGCATCCACAGCGTGACGACCTCGATGCCCAGCGACTCGGCCCAGCCGAGGAACTCGGTGATCTTGTCGGCGCCGCGGCGGTGTCCCGTCGCCGCCGTCTCACCGAACGAGCGTGCCCAGCGGCGGTTGCCGTCGAGCATCACACCGATGTGCCGGGGCAGCGTGGCGCCGTGCAGGGCGGACGCCAGGCGTCGCTCGTAGAGGCGGTACAGCGGGCTGGGCAGGCGCACGGATACCTCAGGGGATCGGGCCGTCGGACCCGCGGTGCGCGGTCCGGACGGCAGCTCTGACGCTGGGCTTCGTACCCGGCAGGACGTGGACAAAGGTACCCCTCGCACACGCATGTTCCTGCCGCCCCGGGCCCTTCGAGGGCACTGGACGGGCGACTCCCGCCAACCCGGCGCAGGATCTTCACAAGGCCCCTGTCCGGCCTGCGACCACCTAACCTACGCTAGAGTAAGTTACGCGACCGTAGGTAGTGTCCCGGCACCCGGAGGGGCACCGGTCGCCGACGGTGAGGAGTCCATGTGGTAGCGCAAGCAGACGGGCCTGACCGCTCGGCCGGTCGCCTGGACGAGGTCACGAGCAAGGTCTCGGAGACGCTGCAGGACATCTCCACCTCGGTGTCCTCGACCGTCGAGAAGGTCGAGAAAAAGGTCAAGCCCCGCCTGCGCGGCTGGATCCACGCCGGCACCTTCCCGCTGGCCCTCGCGGCCAGCATCGTGCTGATCGCCCTGGCCCCGACGACGGCGGGCAAGATCTCCGCGTCGGTCTTCGGCCTGAGCGCCTGCCTGCTGTTCGGCGTCTCCGCCGTGTACCACCGCGGCAACTGGTCCCCCCGGACCGAGGCGGTGCTGCGCCGGCTCGACCACACCAACATCTTCCTGATCATCGCCGGGACCTACACCCCGCTCGCGGTGCTGCTCCTGCCCCCGGGCCAGGGCACCGTGCTGCTGGCCATCGTGTGGAGCGGCGCGCTGGTCGGGCTGCTGGCCCGCGTCTTCTGGCTGAACGCGCCCCGCTGGGTCTACGTGCCGGTCTACCTGGCGCTCGGCTGGGTCGCCGTCGCCTACATGGGCCAGTTCTGGGCCACCGGCGGGCCGGCGGTCGTGTGGCTCATCGCCGCGGGCGGCGTGGCCTACACCGCCGGGGCGATCGTCTACGGCACCAAGAAGCCGAACCCGAGCCCCGCCTGGTTCGGGTTCCACGAGATCTTCCACGTGTTCACCGTGCTCGGGTTCGCCTGCCACGTGGTCGCGATCTACCTGGCCAACCTCGCCATCTGATCGTCGGCCGCGGTGCCGTTCAGGCCCTCGCGGAACAGCTCCTCGAAGAGCGCGCCGTCCGCCGTCGTGCCCACGCGCTGGGGCGTCCCGCCCGGGACGCTCACCGTGCGGCCCGACGACGGCCCGTCGAGCACGACGTCGACCGGTCGTACCCGGTAGTCGACGCCCTCACCGGTCACGAGCGACACGGCGGCCAGGGCGTCCCACCAGAACATGACCCCCTGCCCGATCAGCTCCGGCATGCCCGGCTGCGTCACGATGGCGTGCACCGTGCGCGCCTCGTACGTCTCGGCCCCGGCGCCCAGGGCGTCCACGAAGGCGGGCGTGATCGGCACGTGGTTCGTCGCGTCCAGCCCGACGATGCTCACCCGGGCGCGGGGCACGGTGGCGAACACGTGGTCGGCCGCGGGTGGGTCGATCCACATGTTGACCTCCTGGGTGTTGTCGAACCCGGCCGTGGTCGAGCCGAACAGGTTGCCGCCCACGTCGAAGGCCCCGCCCATGACGACGACGCGGCCCAGGCGGTCGCGCAGCGTGCGCGGGCCCATCCGGTCCAGCGCCGCCGACACGTTGCTCAGCGGGCCCGTGGCCAGCACCGTCACCGGAGTCCGCGAGGCGCGGACGGTGGCCGCGATGAGATCGGCCGCCGACGTCGGCCCCGGCACGTCCGGGACGTCCGCGTCGCCGAGGGCGCCCGACAGGACCTGCTCGAACAGCTCGCGCGCCTCCGGCGGCGGCTCGTTGACCCACTCCGGCGACCCGTCCGCGACCGGCACGTCGGGCAGGCCGCAGTCGGCCAGGATGGTGCGCGCGTGGGTGAGCGAGCGCCCGGGCGTGCCCACGCCGTTGTTCACGACCGTGACGGCGCGCAGGTCGATCAGCCCTCGCTTGTCGGCCTGGCAGAGGTACAGCAGGGTCGCGGCGTCGTCGAAGTCCAGGTCGGAGTCGTAGACGACGGGCACGGGCCGGGCGGGCCCGCCGGCGTCGGCCGCACCGGGCCGTGCGACGGCGGCGGCCGGCGTCACCGCGCCACCGGCCACGCCGAGGGCGAGCGCCGCCGACGCGAGTGCGCGAACGCTCGACGAGAACCTCCGGGCGACCACCATGACCCTCTCCCTCCGACGACGGATGGAGCCATGGTGCTCGCGCGGCCGACGCCTGCCCACGACATTCGGCGCTGTCCGAAGGCGCTCAGGCGCCGGTGGGGACGACCGTGTACCGGCGGTTCGCCAGCGACGGGTTGGCCTTGCGCACCTCGGCGAGCGGCGCCGGGTCCAGGTCGACCGTGCGGTAGGCCTGCTCCTCGCCCATCTCCAGCCCGACGACGCCGTCCGGACCCGCGAGCAGCGTGCGGCCCGTGACGCCCTTGCCCGTCATGCCGACGCCGATGACCACCGCGGTGTTCTCGATGGCCCGGGCCGTCAGCAGCGTGCGCCAGTGGTCCGCCTTGAGCGGGCCGGCGACCCAGGCCGCCGGGTACACCAGGACGTCCGCCCCGGCGTCGACCACGCGGCGCGCGGACTCGGGGAACCGCAGGTCGTAGCAGGTCAGCACGCCGAAGGTGAGCCCGCCCAGGCGCAGCGTGACCGGGTCGGCGTCCGCGGGGCCCGGTTCGAGCAGCTCCGACTCCTGGTAGCCGAACGCGTCGTACAGGTGCACCTTGCGGTAGACCCCGGCGAGCTCGCCCGCGCCGTCGACCACCACCAGGGCGTTCGCCGCGCGGACGCCGTCCGAGCCCGGCAGGGTGACGCCGGCGATCACGGCGATCCCGTGCTTGCGCGCCCGGTCCCGCAGGAGCGTGACGAACGGGCCGTCGAGCGGCTCGGCGTGCTCCGGCCCGACCCCGCGGGGGTCGTAGGCCGACGCGTACTCCGGGAGCACCAGCAGGTCGGACCCGACCCGGTCGGCGACCTGGAACGCGTCGGCCGCCGTCTGGCGGTTGGCCGCGTGGTCGTCCGAGACCGCGACCTGGCCGACGGTCACGCGGACGGCGCCGGCCGGGTCAGCCAACGGAGCCGCCGCCGCCCTTGGTGCTGCCGCTCCCGGCGCCGTCGGTACCGGGGGCGCCGTCACCGTCCGGCGTCGAGGCGCCGTCGGTCCCGGCGTCCGGGCCGTCGCCCTCGCCCGCCGCGCCGCCCTCGCCCGGACGGCTGAAGCTGATGACCTCCGGCTCGGGGACCGGCAGCCCCTGCTGGCGGGCGTTGTGCCCGGCCCGGCGCAGGTGCTTGCTCATGTTCAGGAACAGCAGCACGCACGCGAGGGCCAGCGCGAACGTCACGAGGAAGCCGACCAGACCGGGCGAGACCTGCCACGACTCCAGCCCGGGGCGGAGCTGGCCCTCGGTGGGGTTGGGCGACGGTTCGGTGGCGAGCGCGAGCGCGCCGGCGAACAGGGGGCTCATGCGTGGACCTCCGACCGGACACCCTCGAACAGGTCTTCCTCGTACTCGCCCGGAGCGCGCTCCGGCAGCGGGACGCGCGACTCGGCGAGCTCGTACTCGTCCCAGGGCCAGACGTCGACCTCGAGGTCGCGCGGCACCGCGAAGAAGAACCCGGTGGGGTCGATCTGCGAGGCGTGGGCCGTCAGCGCGGCGTCGCGGTTCGGGAAGTAGTCGGCGACCGGCACCAGCGTGGTCACGGTGCGCTCGGGGATCTCGCGCGCGTCGCGCGACTCGACCCACTCGCCGAACGGCGACTCCAGCCCGGCGCCCTCGATGGCCTCGTGCACCGCGCGGATGCGCTTCATCGAGAACCCGTGGTTGTAGTAGAGCTTGAGCGGCTCCCACGGCTCGCCCGTCCCGGGGTAGCGGTCCGGGTCGCCGGCCGCGGCGAAGGCCTCGAACGACACCTCGTGGCACTTGATGTGGTCCGGGTGGGGGTAGCCGCCGGACGGGTCGTAGGTGGTGATGACGTGCGGCCGGAACTCGCGCACGGCCCGCACCAGCGGCTCCGCCGCCTCTTCCAGCGGGACCAGCCCGAAGCAGCCCTCGGGCAGCGGGGGCAGCGGGTCGCCCTCCGGCAGGCCGGAGTCCACGAAGCCCAGCCACTGCTGACGCACGCCCAGCGCCTCGGCGGCCCGGGCCATCTCCAGCCGACGCACGGCCCGGCGGCCCTCGATCGACTCGAACTCGTGCCCCTCGGGCACCTCGAACGACGGGTTCAGGATGTCGCCCCGTTCGCCCCCGGTGCACGTCACGACGAGGACCTCCACCCCCTCTGCGGCATAGCGGGCCGTTGTCGCGGCCCCCTTGCTCGACTCGTCGTCAGGGTGCGCGTGCACCGCCATCAGACGGAGCGGCTCGCGCTCGGGTACGGACACTGGGTCCTCCTGTGGGGCAGGGACTGGGTCTGGGTCTGAGAGTCGGAGCGTCTGAGAGACAATCACTCTCATGGACCATGATGGTCCACGGACAATCTTGCTACGAACCACCGACACCCCCGATCCGAGCGAGCTGTGATGAGCGACCAGGACCCAGCCGTCCCCACCGGCGACCCGAACGACCCGCGGCCGGACCTCGCCGCGCGCTACGGCCGCGGGAGGACCGGCACGCGGCAGGCCGCCGCGCGGGCCGGGCAGGACGACCCGTGGGACGAGGCCGACGGCGTCCGCCCGCGGCCCAAGCTGTCGGTCGGCGCGCGGATCGCCGTGGCCCTGGCGCTGGCCGCGGGCGTCGCGATCGCCGCGTGGTTCACGATCGTCGACACGCAGCGCGACCCGGTCAGCTTCGTCGACGTCGGCTTCTCCGTGGCGAGCCCGGAGAAGGTCGAGGTGACGTTCGACGTCAGCATGCCGCCCGGGACCGAGGCCGTGTGCACCGTGACCGCCCTCGCCCGGAACTTCGCGGAGGTCGGCGCGGTCGACGTCGAGGTGGGTCCGGAGGAGGCGCGCACCACCCGCCACGTGGTGACGATCGCCACGACGGAGCTCGCCACGACGGGCCTCGTCGACCACTGTGACCTGCGCTGAGAGTTCGCCCTCGGAAATAGATACACCGTCCGCTCACAGCGGAACCGGGGAATGTCTTGGCATGTCTTTCCCGGCAATTGGTATTCTCGTCGTTTCACACGCTGTGTTGACCGGCTGACGCGCGTGCCCGATCCGCTCCGTCGGCCGGGATCTGCGCGCTGCCAAAACTGTGGCTCGAACGAGCAACGACGAAAGGAGAGCCCCCGTGGCCGACGCTTCTGTCACCTGGCTCACCCAGGAGGCGCACGACAAGCTCAAGGCTGAGCTGGAGCATCTCTCCGGCCCTTACCGGTCGGAGATCACCGAGCGCATCGCTGCTGCCCGAGACGAGGGCGACCTCAAGGAGAACGGCGGATATCACGCCGCACGCGAGGAGCAGGCGAAGAACGAGGCACGCATCCTCGAGCTCACCGAAAAGCTTCGTAACGTCCACGTCGGCACGCCGGCGGACGACGGCAAGGTCGAGCCGGGCATGGTCGTGACCGCTATCGTCGCCGGCGACGAGATGAACTTCCTCTTCGGGTCGCGCGAGATGGCCGGGTCCACGGACCTCGACGTCTACTCGCCGACGTCGCCCCTGGGCGCCGCCATCGACGGCAAGTCGATCGGCGCGAAGACGAGCTACCACGCACCCAACGGGAACGACATCCCCGTGGAGATCACGGGGGCCAAGCCCTTCCAGGGCTGATCCCGACCGGAGCTGATCCCGGCAGTCCGACGGGCCCGCCCGGCGTCCGCCCACCGCACGGTGGGACGAGCGTCAGGCGGGCCCGTCGGCGTCTGCGGGCTCGGCGGCTGCCAGCTCGGCGTCTGCGGGCTCGGCGGCTGCCAGCTCCGCGAGCCGCCGGCTCAGGAGCCGCCGGTCCCCCTCCCGGTCCACCTGACCGAGCGCCTGCTCGTACTGGACGGCGGCCTCGTCCGGCCGGCCCGCGCGCCGCAGCAGGTCGGCCCGCACCGCCGGGAGCAGGTGGTAGGCCGCCAGCTCGGGCGCGGACGCCACGGCGTCCAGCTCGGCCAGGCCCGCCTCGGGCCCGCGCAGCATCCCCACCGCGACCGCCCGGTTGAGCGCCACCACCGGCGAGCGCGTCATGTCCAGCAGCACGTCGTAGAGCGCGGCGATCTCGGCCCAGTCGGTCTCGTCGGCGGACGCCGCCCGCGCGTGCAGCGCCGCGATCGCCGCCTGCACCTGGTACGGCCCGGGACGCCGTTTCGCGAGCGCGTCGTCGAGCACCGCGAGCCCCTCGGCGGTCTCGTCCTGCCGCCAGAGCGAGCGGTCCTGCTCCTCCAGCGTGCGGGGCACGGTGCCGGAGGTCGTGCCGTTCGCAGTGCCGGGCGGCGTACCGGACCCCGTGCCGGCCGAGGTGCCGGCCGCCGCGACCGGCCCCAGCCGCGCCGCCCGGCGCGCGTGCTGGAGCAGCAGGAGGGCGAGGAGCCCGCAGGCTTCGGGCTCGTCGGGGAGCAGGCGGGCGACGAGCCGGGCCACCCGCACGGCGTCGTCGGCCAGCGCCCGGCGGGCGGCTGCCCCCGCGACGTCGTCCGCGGGCTCGGCCCACGCGTCGTAGCCCTCGGTGAACAGCACGTACAGCACGGCGAGCACCGCGGAGACGCGCTCGTGCAGCAGCTCGGGCGGCGGCACCCGGAACGCGATGCCCGTGCTGCGGATCTTGCGCTTGGTCCGGGTCAGGCGCTGGGCCATGGTGGCCTCCGGCACGAGGAAGGCCCGCGCGACCTGCGCCGTCGTCATGCCGGTGAGGGAGCGCAGTGTGAGCGCCACGCGACCCTCCAGGGGCAGGGCCGGGTGGCAGCAGGTGAAGACCAGGCGCAGCAGGTCGCCGTCGGGCTCGTCCGGCCCGACGGCGTCCCACGCCGCGCCGTCCAGCGTGCTCACCGCGGCGTCGCCTACCGGATCGGGCTCGGCCGCGGCGTCGTCGACCCCGGGCACCCCGCCGGCCCGGTAGGTGAGCCGGGCCGCGGTGGCGGTCTTCTCCCCCTCCACCTTGCGGCGCCGCAGCCGGTCCAGCGCACGGTTGCGGGCCGTGGTGGTGAGCCAGGCGCCGGGGCGGTCAGGGACGCCGTCGCGCTCCCATGTCCGCAGCGCCACCGCGAACGCCTCCTGCGCGCAGTCCTCCGCGAGGTCGAGGTCGCCCGTGCTGCGCACGACGGCGGCGAGCACCCGGGCCCACTCGTCCCGGAAGGCTGCGGAGACCGCGTCGCCCACGGACGCGTCGGCGGTGCTCATGTCCCGGGCGGCTCGTCGTCGACCGGCCCGTCGACCGGCCCCTCGACCGGCCCGTCGACGGGCCAGTAGGGGTGGACCTCCACCAGGCCGTCGCGCGCCCCGGGGTAGGACGCCGCGATCGCCAGCGCCGCGTCCAGGTCGGGCGCCTCGATGATGTCGAAGCCGCCGATGACCTCCTTCGACTCCGTGAACGGGCCGTCGGTCACGATGGACCGGCCGTCCCGCACGGTGACCCGCCGCGTGTCGGCGGCGGGCCGGAGGCGCGAGCCGGTCACGCGGGTGCCCGACGCGTCGTGGTCGGCCACCCAGCGGTCGAGGTCGGGCGTCGGGCCGCGGTCGGGGACGTCGGGCTCGATCGTCAGCATCAGGTAGCGCACGGGTGCTCCCCTCAGGCCTGGTCCAGCTCGAGCGGCCAGAAGGGACGCAGCTCGATCGCGCCCGTGTGCGCCATCGGGTGGGCGGCGGCGATCCGGATGGCCTCGTCGAGGTCGGGGGCGTCGAGCACGTCGAAGCCCGCGATGACCTCCTTGGTCTCGGAGAACGGGCCGTCGGTGACGATCACCTCGCCGGTGCGGACCTGAACGCCCACGGCGTCCGCGGGCGGGCGCAGCCGGTCGCCGAGCACGGCCCGGCCGGTGCCGTAGGTGTCGCGCACCCAGTCCTCGATCTCGGGCACGTTCTCCGCCTCGGCCGGGGCGTCGGGAGTGGACAGGACGAGCATGAGATAACGCATGGCGTGCTCCCTTCCGGGGGTGGTCCCCGGTCACATGGTGGCGCGGCCGGTCGGCCGCGTCACCCTGACGACGAACGGGAGCACGCCCGCACGACACCCGGACCCGATCAAGATTCAGGTCAGATCACGGGTCAGAACGCGGCGACCTCGTACCCCTCGGACTCCAGCCGCTCCACGACGGCGGACCGGTGCTCCTCGCCCTTGGTCTCGAGCTGCAGGTTGACCGACACCTCGGACACCGAGAGCGAGACGTCGGTGCGCGTGTGGTCCACGGCCACGATGTTGGCGCCGGCGGCGGCTATGGTCTCCACGAGCCGCGCGAGTGCGCCGGGCTTGTCCATCAGCCGCACCTGCAGCTTCAGGTACCGCCCCGCGGCGACCAGGCCGTGCTGCACCACGCGGAGCAGCACGAGCGGGTCGATGTTGCCGCCGGACAGCACCGCGACGACCGGCCCCTGGAACACGCCCGGCCCGGCCGCCATGATCCCGGCGACTCCTGCGGCGCCGGCCGGCTCGACCATCAGCTTGGAGCGCTCCAGCACCGCGAGCAGGGCGCGCGAGAGCTGGTCCTCGGTGACGGTCCGGACCTCGACGCCCTCCTTCTGCACGATCCCGAACGGCACGTCGCCCGGCAGCCCCACCGCGATGCCGTCGGCCATGGTGGCGCCGAGCTTGCCCGCCATCGGCTTGCCGGCCTTCAGCGAGCCGGGGTACGCCGCGGCCGACGCCGCCTGCACGCCCACAACCTTGACGTGCGGCGCGGCCTCGGCCAGCACGGCCGCGATCCCGGCGACCAGCCCGCCGCCGCCCAGCGGCACGACGACGGTGGCGACGTCGGGCACCTGCTCCAGGATCTCCAGGGCGACGGTGCCCTGGCCGGCCACGACGTCGACGTGGTCGAACGGGTGGATGAGCACCCGCCCGGAGCGGGCGGCCTCGACGCGCGCGGCGGCGAGAGCCTCGTCCACGGAGGTGCCCACCATCCGCACCTCGGCCCCGTACCCGCGGGTCGCGGCGACCTTGGGCAGGGCGGCGTCCACGGGCATGTAGACGACGGTGTCGATGCCGAGCATGCTCGCGGCGAGCGCCACGCCCTGCGCGTGGTTGCCGGCGGAGGCCGCGACGACGCCGCGTTCGCGCTCCTCGGGCGACAGGCGTGCGAGCCGCACGTAGGCGCCGCGCACCTTGAACGAGCCGGCGCGCTGCAAGTTCTCGCACTTGAGCAGCACCTTCGTCCCGGCGATCGTCGAGAGCGCGCGGCTCTCGGTCACGGGGGTACGGGTGATGACGCCGTCGAGAAGGTCGGCGGCAGCCCGGGCGTCGTCGGCGGACACCGTGAGGTGACCGCCGTAGGACTCCAGGTCGAACGGATCCAGTGGCACAGCGCGCATGTTGCCCGACTGCGCCGCCAGATGCACGTTCAGAGCTTCGGATCACCCTCCGGCGCGGCCGGCCGCTCGTCGGTGGACACGTCCTCGACGGCGTTCTCGGCCACCACGCCGGGGCTGCGGCGCAGCCTGAGCGGGATGGGCGGTGCGTCGGCGGCGCGCCATCGGATCGGTAGCGCGTCCTCGTCGCCGAGCTCGGGGAACTTGTCGTGCCCGTTGAGGTACAGGATCACGGTGTTCAGGAGCGCCGCGAGCGGCACGGCGAACAGGGCGCCGACGATGCCGGCCGCCAGCGACCCGGCGGCCACCGCGAGGATCACCGCGACGGGGTGCAGCGAGACGGCCTGGCCCATGAGGAACGGCTGGAGCGCGTGCGACTCGATCTGCTGCACCAGCAGCACCACGCCGAGCATGATGAGCGCCGCGACCCAGCCGTTCGAGACGAGCACGACGACGACGGCGATCGCGCCGGTCACGATGGCACCGACCACGGGCACGAACGAGCCGACGAACACCAGGATGGCGATCGGCAGCGCGAGCGACGGGACGAAGAACACCGCGCCGATGCCGATGCCGACGGCGTCCACGGCCGCGACCAGGATCTGCGTGCGGGTGTAGGCGGCGAGCGTCACGGCGCCGCGGCGCCCGGCCTGGTTGACCCGCTCGCGGGCGGACAGCGGGAGCAGCCCGACGATCCAGCCCCAGATGCCGCGCGAGTCGTACAGGAAGAAGAAGGTGCAGAACAGCGCGATCAGGGCGCCCACCAGCACGCTGCCCGCGGTCGCCGCGGCGCCCAGGGCGCCGCTCACGATCGCGCCCTGCTGCGCCTCGAGCTGGTCGAGGATGTCCTTGCTGTAGCTCTCCAGCTCGTTCTCGAGCCCGAACGTGGCCGAGAGCTGCGACCACAGCTCGTTGAACCCGCTGATGGCCTGCGTGCGCAGGTCGGCGAAGCCGTTCGCGATCGACTGCCCCGCCAGCGTGATCAGGCCCGCGACCACCAGGATCAGGCCGATCAGGGAGAGCCCCGCGGACAGGCCCCGCGGGACCCGGAGCCGTTCGTTGAGCACGCGCCGCACCGGCGTCAGCATGATCGTCAGCAGCAGCGCGACCGCCACGGGGACCACGATCGTCTTGAGCAGCGCGAGCAGCCACAGGACCGCCGCGACGAACGCGCCGATCAGCAGCATGCGCCACGACCACGAGGCGGCGGCCCGGATGGCCGGCGGGACGGCGCCCGACTCGTCGGTGCGGGGCGGCGCTGTGGTCTGGCTCGACGTCACGCTTGTCTCCTCGGTCTGCGGCACGGACAACACCCTAGGGGAGCACACCGACACCCGGCCGGCACGCCCACGCGCCGCACGGAAGGTGCACCGGGCGCACACGGATCCGACAGATGTCGGAGGCAATGCCCGACACCTGACCGATGACGCCGCGCGCGGGCCCTCGTAGCCTCGCGGCACGGCCCGGTCCGGGTCGTGCCACGGACGATCGGGAGGGCGACCCGCATGAGGCTCCGACGAGGCACACGACCGGCACCGACCAGCACGACCAGCGGCGGGACCGGCAGCAGAACCGCCCGGCGCGCGGCGGCCGTCGCGGCCGCCGCCGCGCTCGCCGTCCCGCTCACCCTGCCGCTCGCGGGGGCGACGTCGACCGCGGAGGCGACCGGTCCGGCGTCGGGCAGCCCGGTCGCGGCGCCGGACCCGCAGGCCTGGACCGACCAGGCGGAGATGACCTGGGAGGACTACACGCCGGTGCGTCCGGCGCAGTGGGACTCGGCGGAGACCTCGTCGGGCAGCGACGTGCAGTACCGGACGGCGGTGATCCTGCTGGAGTTCGAGGACCAGCCGTTCCTCATCACGCAGGACCCGCAGTCGCACCCGTTCGGCAACCCCGCGAGCGGGTTCCAGCCGGTCGCGCCCGAGGACGTCAACCAGTGGTTCTACGACTACTACGCCACCCCGAACGAGTACAACGGCGGCCAGACCCTGCACGGGTACTGGATGGAGGACAGCCACGGCCGGATCGGCGTCGACGTCGAGGTGTTCGGGCCGTACGAGCTGCCGGGCAAGCTGCACGAGTACGGCTACGACGCGTCGTTCAACGCGCCCGTCGAGGAGTTCTGCCCGCAGGGCGACGAGTGCGGCAAGAACATCCGGCAGGCCGGGTTCGCGGCCTGGCACGAGGACCTGGGCGGCTGCGCGGAGCAGCTCTGCGGCTTCGACAACGCCTTCTGGGTCACGGCGGGGCACGACGAGACCTCCACGTGGGAGGAGTTCGGGCAGATGATGTTCGAGTCGCCCGACGACGTGCCGGACGCCCTGGGACCGCCGCGCGGCCCGGACGGCGAGGCACCGCTGAACCAGAACGGCGAGCCGATGCCGAACTGGGCGCACACCCGGTACGTGGAGTGGACGTCCTGGCAGTCGGCGGCCAACCACTGGCCCAACGCGAGCGGCGGCACCTCGACGCAGGCGGAGAGCTCCGGCCTCAGCGTGTTCGCGCACGAGTTCAGCCACCTGCGCAGCCTCCCGGACAACTACAACAACCCGTTCGCCGACAACACCCGCGCCTACACCGGCTACTGGGAGATGATGAGCCGCGGCTCCTTCAACGGGCCGGGCGGCACCCACAACCGGTGGCAGATCCCGAACGCTGGCGGCTCCGCCCTCGGGCCGCACCACATGCTCCACTTCAAGCAGGACCTCGGCGTGCTCACCGAGGAGGACCAGGTGCTGCTGACCCGGTCGGAGCTCGCGGAGCAGGGCGTGGCGGTCGCCACGCTGCAGGCCCGCTCGGCGGTACCGGTCTCGCAGGGCGGCGCCGGCAAGGTGGGCCTGGAGGTCGCGCTCGACGGCGGGTACGCCGCGGGCCAGTGTGCCGTGGACGTGCCGGAGGACACCGACTTCTGGTGCCCGGACGGCACGGCCTGGACCGACTACACGATGGAGGTCGTGGACCGGGTGGGCAACGACTCGTTCACCGCCGGCCACGGCGTGCTGCTGGCACAGAACCAGCCCCGGAGCACCCCGCGGGAGTGGATCGTCGACGCCAACCCCGCGGACATCGGCCGCATCGACTACTACCGGCCGGACGGCACGCCCGTCCCCGTGGTGCGCGGCGACCCCCGCCAGCTCGACGACGCGACGTTCCACGCGGGCACCGGCTCGGGCAGCTCGTTCGAGTACGTGGACGAGCCGAACGACCTGCACGTGTACGTGTTGGACGCCGCCCGCGACGCCTCCGGCACGCTCACCTACGACGTCGCCGTGCGCAACAGCCAGGCCTCGGGCACGTTCGAGCGCGGGGCGCGGCTCGGCCGGACGGAGCAGCACCCCGTGGGCGCCGGCACCACCCTGGTGAACGTGCCGCTGCGGAACACGGGCGAGGCCGGCGAGGGCGTGCACGGCTCCGACGTGTACCGGGTCTCGGCGTCCGTGCGGGGCCGGGGCTGGGACGTGGCGCTGCCGTACGAGGTGACGGCCGTCGAGGCGGGCGGCACGCTGCCCGTGTCGGCCTGGGCGACGGCGTCGGACGGCGCGGCGCGCTCCGCGACCCTGACGCTCACCGTCACCAGCGAGTCCGACCCGTCCGTCACGGCGACCGTGCGCGTGCCGCTGCGCGCTCAGGCTCCGACGGTGCACTCGTTGTCCCGCCTGGTGGAGGACTACCGGGAGCGCGGCGTGCTCACCCGCGCCGAGGCACAGCGGCTGACGGCGCTGCTCCGCGTCGCGGGCCACGCGCACGGCGGCGCTGCGGACGCGGCGCTGGCCCGGTTCGCGCAGGACGCCGCGGGCCTGGCCGACGTCGGGCAGCGCAACCTCGCCGCCGCGGCGCTGGCCGCTGCGGCCGGCGACCTGCGGGACGCGGGGTGAGCCCACTGGGTGGTCTCCGGCAGGGCGGTCTGCGGCAGGGCGGGCGCTGGCGGGGCGGGCTGCGGCAGGGCGGGCGCTGGCGGGGCGGGCGCGGCCAGGTCGGTCGGTTTAACACAACTACGTGCGGAGACCGACCCAAAACCGTGACAAC
>NZ_JBHWZO010000120.1:0-18375 GCF_042728455.1 Promicromonospora sp. NPDC060204 | reverse complement strand
CAGCAGCTGCTGCCAGGACGGCCGTGCTCCTGGCAGCAGCTGCTGTGGTCAACGGATCTGACCCCGGTGGGTCAGCGGGTCAGCAGTAGAGGTTGCCGCCCGGGTCCACGCCCAGGGCGCTCGTGAAGCGCAGGTAGGTGTCCACGCGGCTCTGGACCTGGGCCGGGTTGCCGCCGTTGCACTCGATGGAGCCGTTGATGCTGCGGATCGTCTCGCCGAACCCGGCGCCGTTCACGATGGCGTTGTGCGGCGTCATGGTGCCGGGGCCGTTCTGGGTGTTCCAGTACCAGAGGCCGGTCTTCCAGGCGATCGCCGAGTTGGTCGAGACCAGGCTGGGGTTGTTCAGCAGGTCGATGCCGAGGGCGTCGCCGGCGGCCTTGTAGTTGAAGTTCCAGCTGAGCTGGACGGGTCCGCGGCCGTAGTACTGGTCGGTGCCGGCCGGGCAGCCGTAGGGCTGGTTCCGGTCGCAGTAGTGCGGGTAGTTCGCCGTGTTCTGCTCGACGATGTGCACCAGCCCGCCCGTCTCGTGCGAGACGTTGGCGAGGAACGCCGCGGCCTCACGCTTCTGGACGGTCTCGCTGCCGCTGTTGGCGAACCCGGGGTACGCGCTGAGCGCGTCGACGAGGCCCGCGTAGGTGTAGAACGAGTTCCGGTTGGGGAAGAACGAGTTGAACTGGGCCTGGCTGACCGGGAAGTCGTCGGTGCCGGGCGGGTCGACCGGCGGCTCGCCGCCGTCGCAGGTGCCGACCCGCTCCCAGACGCCCCACTCACCGGTGGTGCCGGGCGTCTCGCCCTGGGTCCACCACTTGGCGCGCCACGAGGCGCCGGCGTGCGTGACGAGGTTGCCGCCGACGTAGACGGCGCCGGCGCTCCAGGCGGGCGCGCTGCAGTCGGCGACCGCGGCGGGTGCGGCCGAGCCGCCCGCGGTGGCAGCCGAGCCGGGGACTGCGACGACCCCGGTCGTCAGGAGTGCGGCGACAAGGGTTGCGACAAAGAGCGGTACGCGACGAGCTCTCACGGGGAACCACCTCGCTTCGGGTCCTGGGCCGTCGTCGACACCGACGACCGATTTGTTCAGGAACCTAGCAAGGTGCGCCCAGGCGGGGCGTGAGGGATTCCCACACGTCCGACCCGTACGCGCTGGGCCCACATGGGAGCGCCGAGCCACGCGAGATCGGTCGGGTGTCTTGAGATCGGTCCATCAACCGACCGATCTGAGAGCAACCGACCGAAGTCGGTCCCCGGCCAACCTGAGCGCCCCTCACGCCGAGTCGCGGACCACCAGGATCGGCTCGAAGATCGCCGAGCGGACCGCCGGCTCGTCGGCGTCGATCTGCTCCAGCAGCATCCGCGCCATCTCCTCCGCCATCTTCTCCACGGGCTGCCGCACCGTCGTCAGCCGGGGGCGGGTCTGGACGGCCACGGGGCTGTCGTCGAACCCGACGATCGCGACGTCGTCGGGGACGCGGCGGCCCTGCGTCTGGAGCACGTGGATGGCCCCCTGGGCCATCAGGTCGTTCGAGACGAAGACGCCGTCGAGGTCCGGCGCGGCGTCGAGCAGCTCGGCCATGGCCGACTCCCCGCTCTCGAACGTGAACGACCCCGCCACGCTGGGGACGAAGGCGTGCCCGCGCCGGGCCGCCGCGTCCCGGAAGCCGTCGAGCCGGTCCCGGGCGGACGGGACGTCGAGCGGCCCGGAGATCACGCCGAGCGTGCGGCAGCCCCGGTCGAGCAGGTGGTTCGCGGCCATGCGGGCGCCGTCGGCGTTGGCCAGGTCCACGTAGCTCGCCGGGATCGCGTGGCCGGGCCGCGCGAACAGCACGATGGGCCGGCCGGTGCCGATGAGCTCCTCGGGGAGCGGGTCGTCCGCGTACGTGGAGACCAGCAGGGCGCCGTCCGCGTTGCCGAACCGCAGGTAGGACGTGACCTGCCCCCGGGTCTGGGCGTCGTCGGCGAACATCAGCACCGGGTGCACGTCGTGCGGCCGGAGCGTCCGCACGAGCGACCCCACGACCCGGCCGAAGAAGGGGTCGGAGAAGACGCCCGACAGGTCGAGCTCGCCCTCGGGGTCGGCGTCCGCACCCGAGATGACGACGGCCACCGTGCCCGTGCGGCGCGTGACCAGGGAGCGCGCGGCCCGGTTGGGCACGTAACCCGTCTCGGCGACCGCCTCCAGCACCACCTCCTGGACCGCGGGCGCCACCTTGCGCTTGCCGTTGATCACGCGGGACACGGTCGCGCGAGAGACACCGGCGACCTTCGCCACGTCCTCCAGGGTCGGCGCCGCACGCCGCAGATCCTTGCTCACAGGCCGACGGTAACAGAGTAAGAGCGCTCTCCGAGGGAGCTTGGGTGGATGAGATGCAACGGATGTCGCGTCGTCCGGCGCCAGCATCAAAGCCGATCTAGATGGGCCAAAAGCTCTAACAACGTAAATAACACCAGGTGAAGTCTCCTCAGCCAGGCCTTGACGCTCCGCCAAGAACGGGTCAAGGATGGGCGGCGTAAGAGCGCTCTCCCAACTCGCGGCGCACCGGCGCGTCGCGAGCGCAGGCTCAACGACGAACCGCGCCCCGGCCGCCGCACCTGGCCGCCGACGAGCGGACGGAGAGGAAGACCCATGACCACCACCGGATCACCCGGCGCACGCGCGACCAGGCTCAGGCGCCGAACGCGCGCCGGGGCCGCCGCCCTGGCGACCGGCCTGCTGGCCGCGGCGGCACTCGTCGTGCCCGCCGCCTCGGCACCTGCCGCACCGGCGCCTGCCGCACCCGCGCCCGCCGCACCCGCGCCCGCCGCACCGGCGCCCGCGGCACCCGCCGCGCAGGCGGCGCCGGTCCTGCTGTCGCAGGGCCGCCCCGCCACCGCCTCCTCCGTGGAGAACCCCGACTACACGCCCGCGAGCGCCGCCGTCGACGGCGACCTGGGCACGCGCTGGGCCAGCGAGTTCAGCGACCCACAGTGGATCCGGGTGGACCTGGGCCGCTCCGCGACGCTGGAGCACGTGGAGCTGGTCTGGGAGTCGGCGTACTCGAAGAGCTACCAGTTCCAGGTCTCGGCCGACGGGTCGTCCTGGTCCACGGTGTACTCGACCACCTCGGGCGACGGCGGCACCGACACGTTCGACGTCGACGGCACGGCCCGGTACGTGCGCCTGCTCTCGACCGCGCGCTCGGGCGGGTACGGCAACTCGCTGTGGGAGCTGCGCGTCTTCGGTGAGGCGGGCGGCGGCACCGATCCCGGCGACCCGGGCGACCCGGCCTACGTGAACCCGGGCCACCCGAACGTCCCGGTGCGGGACTCGGGGGCGAGCACCGTCGAGGTGGTGGGCGGCGACGGCGACTGGGACCTGGAGGTGGACGGGCAGCCGTACACGGTCCGCGGCTTCACGTGGGGCCCGGCGTTCAGCACGGCCGACCACTACATGCCGACCCTCACGGCCATGGGTGCCAACACGATCCGCACGTGGGGCACCGGGGCGGACACCCGGCAGCTCCTCGACTCGGCCGCGGCGCACGACGTCCGCGTCGTGATGGGCTTCTGGCTGCTGCCCGGCGGCGGTCCCGGGTCCGGCGGCTGCATCGACTACCGCACGGACACGAACTACAAGACGACGACCAAGGCCGACATCCTGGCCCAGGTCGCGGCGTACAAGGACCACCCGGGCGTACTCATGTGGAACATCGGCAACGAGTCGCTGCTGGGCCTGCAGAACTGCTACTCGGGCGCCGAGCTGGAGGCGATCCGCAACGCGTACGCGGCCTTCGTCAACGAGGTGAGCGTGGCGGTCCACCAGGCCGACCCGAAGCACCCGACCACCAGCACCGACGCGTGGGTCGGCGCCTGGCCGTACATCGAGCGCAACGCCCCGGACCTGGACCTGCTCTCCGTCAACGCGTACGGCGACCTGTGCAACGTGCCGGCGGCATGGGAGGCCGGCGGCTACGACCGGCCGTACATCATCACCGAGGGCGGCGCGGCCGGTGAGTGGGAGGTGCCGGACGACGCGAACGGCGTCCCCGACGAGCCGACCGACCTGGAGAAGGAGCAGGCGTACGTGGACTCCTGGCGCTGCCTGCGGGAGCACGACGGCGTCGCGCTGGGCGCCACGTTCTTCCACTTCGGCATCGAGGGCGACTTCGGCGGCGTGTGGTTCAACGTGCTCCCGGGCGACAACAAGCGCCTCGGCTACTACTCGATCGCGCGGGCCTGGGGCGTCGACACCTCCGGCATGAACACCCCGCCGCGCATCACCGCGATGAACGTGGCGGGTTCGACGGCGGTCGCTGCCGGCGAGGAGTTCACGGTCAGCGTGGACGTGACCGACCCCGACGGCGACCCGGTCGACGCCAACGTGATGCTGAACAGCAAGTACGTCAACAACGCGGGCGGCATCGCGCAGGCGGACTTCGACCAGACGGCGCCCGGCACGTTCCGGGTCACGGCCCCCGAGATGCTCGGCGTCTGGAAGGTCTACGTGTTCGCCGAGGACGGCCACGGCAACGTGGGCGTGGAGACCCGGTCGTTCCGCGTCGTCGCGCCCCCGGTGGACGGGACGAACATCGCGCGCGGCAAGACGGCGACGGCCTCCAGCTTCGACCCGTGGAACGGCGACTGGACGCCCGGCCGCGCCGTCGACGGCGACGCCTCGACGCGCTGGGCCAGCGAGTGGGGCCCGACCGCCTGGTACCAGGTCGACCTCGGCTCGGTGCAGTCGTTCGACCACGTGCAGCTCGTCTGGGAGACGGCGTACGGCAAGTCCTACCAGGTGCAGACGTCGAACGACGGGAACGCCTGGACCACGGTCCGCACGGTGACGGGCGGCAACGGCGGCGTCGACAGCCTGGACGTGGCCGGGACGGGCCGGTACGTGCGGCTCAACCTCACCGAGCGCGGCACGGAGTGGGGCTACTCCCTGTACGAGGTCGGCGTCTACCAGCGGTGAGCACGGCAGTGACGGGTCAGCAAGGCACACCACCATCGAAGGAGGAACCATGCGCACAGCACTCCGCACGCCACGCGGCTCCACACCACGCGGCCGCACACCCGGCGGCGTCAGACCTCGCAGCCTCTCGCCCCGGATCGTGGGCGGCCTGGCCGCCACCGCGCTGCTCGCCTCGACCCTGAGCGCGGCGGGCGCCATCGGCGCCACCACCGCCGTCGCCGATCCGAACACCCTGCTCTCGCAGGGTGCGCTCACGGCGGCGTCCAGCTCGGAGTCCGGCGGCCTCGGGCCGCGGTTCGCGGTCGACGGCGACCGCACCACCCGCTGGGCCAGCGCCCCCACGGACGACCAGTGGATCCGGATCGACCTGGGCCGGTCGTACGCGCTGGACCACGTCGCCCTGGAGTGGGAGGCCGCGTACGGCGCGGCGTTCACGCTCCAGGTCTCCGCCGACGCCCAGACCTGGACCACGGTCGTGACCGAGGGCGCAGGGACCGGCGGCACCGAGGTCTACGACATCACCGCGACCGGCCGCTACGTGCAGCTCGTCGGCACGGCCCGCGGCACCGGGTACGGCTACTCGCTCCTGGAGTTCCAGGTGTTCGGCGACGGCGAGGCCGGCGGGCCGGAGGACCCGCCGCCGTTCCCCGGCGACGAGGTGACGCACCACGAGTTCCAGGCGAACTGCACCTTCTCGCACTTCCTGCCCGACGACTCGATCGTGTACCCGAACCAGCCGGGCCGATCGCACCTGCACACGTTCATCGGCAACCGCTCGACGGACGCGTTCACCACGCCGACGAGCCTGAACGCGATGCCGGAGAGCACCTGCACGGTGCCGCAGGACCACTCGGCCTACTGGTTCCCCGCCATCACCAAGGGCGGCGTGCCGGTCGAGCCGAACATCCCGATGACCGTCTACTACAAGTCGGGCATCGACGACTACCAGGACGTCGTGCCGTTCCCGGAGGGGCTCCAGTTCGTGACCGGCGACATGATGGCGACGGTCGACGAGTTCCGCACCGCGCCGGGCGCCGTCGAGGGCTGGGAGTGCGGCGACATCTCCAAGAGCTGGGAGATCCCGGCCCGCTGCCCCGAGGGCACCCAGCTCAACATCCGGTACCAGGCGCCGAGCTGCTGGGACGGGATGCACCTGACGCCGGAGGAGTCGGCACACATGGGCCACGGCTCGCACATGGCGTACCCCGAGGCCGGGCAGTGCCCCATGAGCCACCCCGTCGCCGTCCCGATGTTGGAGTTCAAGATCGCGTGGCCCGTCAGCGGCGACATGTCCGACGTCGCACTGGTGAGCGGGTCCGACCAGTCGTGGCACTACGACTTCGTGAACGCCTGGGACCCCGAGGTGCTCCGCCGGCTCGTCGAGCACTGCATCAACGGCGGCCTGCAGTGCAACCCGCGCGGCTACGACCTCTACAAGCCGCACCGCGGCACCGTGCTCGACGAGAACTACCAGCTCGTGCCCGAGACCACGGCCGCACGTGAGGAGGTGGCTTCATGAGAGCGGGCCGGATCTGGCTGGCGGCCGCGGCGGTCGCGGCCTGCGTGGCGGCGCCGCTGACGGCGGCGGCCGCGCCGGCACCGGCACGGCCGGCGTCGGCTCCCGCGACCGGGCCCGACCACCGGGCCGCCGCGGCTGCCTGCGGCACCACGAACGCGGCCCTCGGGCGGACGGCGACGGCGTCGTCCACCGAGGGGCCGTTCGGCGCGGCGTCGGCCGTGGACGGCGACGCCGGCACCCGCTGGAGCAGCGCGGCCGCCGACCCGCAGTGGATCCGTGTCGACCTCGGCTCGGTCCAGGACCTGTGCCGCGTCGAGCTCGCCTGGGAGACGGCGTACGGCAAGGACTTCCGGATCGAGGCCTCCGACGACGGCACCACGTGGCGCACCCTGAAGACCGTGACGAACGGGACCGGCGGCAACCAGTCGCTGGACGTCGCGGGCTCGGGCCGGTACGTGCGCCTGACCGGCACCGCGCGCGGCACCGGGTACGGCTACTCGCTCTGGGAGCTGAAGGTGTTCACCGGCGACGGCGGCACCGTGCCCGGCGACCCGATCCCGGGCGGCGGTGACCTCGGGCCGAACGTGCACGTCTTCGGCCCGGACACTCCGACGGCCCAGGTCCAGGCGGCCGTGGACGCCGTCTACGACCAGCAGGAGGCGGACCAGTTCGGCGACGGGAGGCACCAGTTCCTGTTCGAGCCGGGCACCTACCCGGTGCACGTCAACGCCGGTTTCCACACCTCGATCTCCGGCCTGGGGACGAGGCCGGACGACGTGAACATCACCGGCGGCGTCTGGGCCGACGCGGAGTGGTTCGAGGGCAACGCCACGCAGAACTTCTGGCGTTCCGTCGAGAACCTGGCCGTGACGCCGTCGGGCGGGGACATGCGCTGGGCCGTGTCGCAGGCGGCGCCCATGCGCCGCGTGCACGTCAAGGGCAACCTCATGCTGCACTCGTCGCGTTACGGCTGGGCGTCGGGCGGGTACATCGCCGACTCCGTGGTCGACGGGCAGGTCCGCGCCTGGACGCAGCAGCAGTGGTACACCCGCGACTCGACGCTCACGGGCGGCTGGGCCGGGACGCTGTGGAACATGGTGTTCTCGGGCGTCGAGAACGCCCCGCCGACGTCGTTCCCGGAACCCGCGGTGACCACCCTGGACACCACGGGCACCATCCGCGAGAAGCCGTACCTGTACCTCGACGGGGACCACTACGCGGTGTTCGTGCCGTCGGCCCGGTCGGGCACGCGGGGCGCGACGTGGGACGGCGGGACGACGTCGGGCACCTCGATCCCGCTGGACCAGTTCTACGTGGCCCGGCCCGGCGACTCCGCCGCGCGGATCAACCAGGCCCTGGACCAGGGCCTGCACCTGCTGCTCACGCCCGGCATCTACGAGACGACGGGGACGATCGAGGTGGACCGCGCCGACACCGTCGTGCTCGGGCTCGGGTACGCCACGATCGTGCCGACCGCCGGGCAGACGGCGATGCGGGTGGGCGACGTGGACGGCGTCCGCGTGGCGGGCGTGCTGTTCGACGCCGGCGCGGCCGAGTCACCGTCGATGCTCACCATCGGCACCGCGGGGTCGACGGCGGACCACGCCGACGACCCGATCTCGCTGCACGACGTGTTCGTCCGCGTGGGCGGCGCGCACGCCGGGCGGGTGGACCAGGCGATCGTCGTGAACGCGGACGACACGATCGTGGACCACATCTGGTCCTGGCGTGGCGACCACGGCGACGGCGTGGGCTGGGACGTGAACACGGCGCGGAACGGCCTGGTGGTCACCGGCGACGACGTCGACGGGTACGGGCTCTTCGTCGAGCACTACCAGGAGTACAACACCCTGTGGACCGGGGAGCGCGGCCGCACGATCTTCTACCAGAACGAGCTGCCGTACGACCCGCCGAACCAGGCGGCGTGGAACCACGACGGCGTCCAGGGCTGGGCGGCGTACAAGGTCGCGGACGGCGTGACGCAGCACGAGGCCTGGGGCCTGGGCTCGTACTGCGTGTTCACGTCGGACGCGTCGATCACCTCGGACAACGGCTTCGAGGTGCCGGTCACGCCGGGCGTGCGGATGCACTCGCTGCTCACCGTGTCGCTCGGCGGCGTGGGCACGTACGAGCACGTCATCAACGGCGTGGGCCCACGTGCGGCGGGCACGGAGACGATCCCGGCGAAGGTGGTGAGCTACCCGTAACCACGTGGAACATGTCAGGCGCTCAGGTCCCCCGAGGGACCTGAGCGTCTGACGCGCACCGGCACCTCAGGTGACGGCGCCCATGTGCCAGGGGATGAACTCCTCGGCGCCGATCTCCAGCTCCTCGCTGACGGTCTGCTGCCCCGAGGCGACGGCGAGGATGCGGTCGAAGATCTGCCGGCCGACCTCGGCGACGGTCGCGGTGCCGTCCACGATGACGCCGGCGTTGAGGTCCATGTCCTCGGACATCACCGAGTACATCGGGGTGTTGGTCGCGACCTTGATCGACGGGGACGGGCGGCACCCGAAGACGGACCCGCGGCCCGTGGTGAAGACGACGACGTTCGCGCCGCCCGCGACCAGGCCGGTCACGGAGACCGGGTCGTAGCCGGGGGTGTCCATGAAGGCGAACCCGCGCTGCGTGATCGGTTCGGCGTACTCGTAGACCGCGCCCAGGTCGGCCTGGCCGCCCTTGGCGACCGCGCCGAGGGACTTCTCCAGGATGGTGGTCAGGCCGCCGGCCTTGTTGCCCGGGGACGGGTTGTTGTCCAGGGTCCCGCCGCCCGCGGCGACGTAGTCGCGCCACCAGTCGATCCGGTCCAGGAGCTTTTTCGCGACCGCGGGTTCGGTGGCCCGGGCTGTGAGCAGGTGTTCGGCGCCGTAGACCTCGGGGGTCTCGGCCAGCACCGAGGTCGCGCCGTAGGCGACCAGCCGGTCCGACGCCCACCCGAGGGCCGGGTTGGCGGTGATGCCGGAGTAGCCGTCCGACCCGCCGCAGTTCAGCGCCAGGACGAGCTCGGACACGTCGCACTCGACGCGCTCCCGGGCGTTGACCAGCGGGAGCATCTCCCGGATCGCGGCGACGCCGGCGCGGACGGAGGCGCGCACGCCGCCGGTCTCCTGGATCGTCAGGGACCGCACCACCGTGTCGTCGGCGATGGCGGCCAGCAGCCCGGACCGGGACTCGTCCGGGGCGCCGATGCCGGGCATGCCGAGGTCGGCGACCTGCCCCGACCTGGCGGACAGGGCGGCGCCGGGCACCATCTCGCAGCCCAGGCCGAGGACGAGCAGGCCGGTCACGTTGGGGTGGGCGGCGTACCCGCGCAGGGTGCGCAGCAGGATCTGGCCGCCCTCGGAGTCGGGGACCAGGCCGCAGCCGGAGGTGTGGGTCAGGGCGATGACGCCGTCGACGTTCTCGAACTCGTCCAGCACTGTGCCGCGGAACTGGTCCGCGATCATCTTGGCGGTGGAGGCGGAGCAGTTCACGCTGGTCAGGATCGCGACGAAGTTGCGGGTCCCGACCCGGCCGTCGGCCCTCCGGTACCCGCGGAAGGTGGGCCGGACGTCGTCGGGCACGGGGAGGTCGTGGTGCGTGCCGCCCAGCGGGGTCTCCCGTGCCCCGTCCTCGAACCCGAGGTTGTGGGAGTGCACGTGGTCGCCGGGGGCGATGTCGGTGGTGGCGACCCCGATGACCTGCCCGTACTTACGCACGTGGCCGCCCGTGGGCACGGCTCGTAGGGCGATCTTGTGCCCGCGGGGCACGGGTTGTCCGACGTCGACCGGGCCTGCGCCGGGAGCGCCGGGAACCGCGACGGCGTCGCCGGGGCTCAGGTCCCGCGTGGCGACGGCGACGTCGTCGCCCTCCCGCAGCACGAGCAGATCATGTGACACCTGTGGCACCTCTCCTCTGAACCGTTTCATCCTACCGACCCCCAAACGTCGTTGAGTGCGGGGTATCTGCGGCCAAAGTGCTCCCTGGCCAACAAATACCCCGCACTCAGCGAGGGGGGTCAGTCGGCGATGGCCGCGTTGACCTCGTCCAGGAACTGGGTGGCCGCCTCGTCAGGCGTGATGCGCTCGAAGAGGACCTCCGTGTTGATGCGCTCCATGATGTCCGCGAGCTCGGCGCTGCCGTGCGGCGGGACCGCCGGGTTGTCGACGATCTCGTCCTCGATGTCCGCCATGAAGTCGGCGACCTTCTGGTCGGTGGGCGACAGGTCGCCCAGGATCGCCTCGCGCACGTCGGTGTTCGCCGGGAGGCCACGGTCGGTCAGCATGATCTTGGCCGCCTCCTCGGAGTTGAGCAGGAAGTCCACGAACTTCGCCGACGACTCCGGGTACTCGGTGTCCGCCGAGACGGAGTAGAACATCGCCGGCTTGTAGTACATGCCGGTGCGCTCGCCCTCGGACTCGCCCGGGAGCCGCAGCAGCTCGAGCTCGTGGCCCGACGAGTCGGACAGCGCGCCGAGCTGGTTGGTCCACCAGACACCCATGGCGCCCTTGTTGGTGCCGAGCAGGCCGCCCTCGGGGCCGGCCGCCTGGTACTCGACCGTGCGGGCGGCGTCGGGCTGGCCGCCACCCTCGACCAGGTCGAGGGAGACCTGGAAGAAGTCCGCGACGGTCCGCTCGGAGACGCCGAGCTCGCCCTCGGGCGTGAACAGGGTCTCGCCACGCTGGCGCGCCATCACGTTGAGGCCGGCCTCGTTGAAGCCGTAGTCCTGCGTGCCCCAGACGCCGTCGCCGGCGCCCTTCGCGACGGCGTTCGCCGTGGTGACGTAGTCCTCCCACGTCCAGGTGGTGTCGTCCGGCACGTCGACGCCGGCGTCGGCGAAGATCTCCGGGTCGGCGACGAGCGCGTAGGCGTTGATGCCGGTCGGGATGCCGTACTGGGTCCCGTCGATCTGGCCGCCGGCCAGCACGCCGTCGTCCACCTTGGCGGTGTCGATGTCGAGCGTGCCCAGGTCGGCGAGCACGTTCTTGGTCGAGTAGTCGGAGATGTAGCGCTCCTCCTGGGTGATGACGTCCGGGGTGTCGCCTGCGGCCACGGAGGTGGCGAGCTTGTCCCAGTAGCCGTCCCAGTCGGTGAAGTCGGGGACCACGGTGATTTCCGGGTTCTCCGCCTCGAACGCCTCGATGATCTTCTGCGTCGACTCGTGGCGGCTGTCCGAGCCCCACCACGAGAAGCGGATCTCGCAGGGGCACTCCTCGGCGGCGGCCGGGGCGTCGTCGCCGCCCCCGCCGATGCCGGAGTCGCCGCCGCCGCAGGCGGCCAGGGTCAGGGCGACGGCCGCGATGCCCGCGGCCGAGCCGGCGAGCCGCTTGCCGCGCCTCGTGTTCGGTCGGTTGCCGGTGGTGCTCATGTATTTCTCCTTCGGTGACGTTGACGTCGTTGTCGCATCGCGGGTGGAGCTACTTGATCCCGGTGGTCGCAATGCCCTTGACCAGGTACTTCTGTCCGAACAGGAAGGCGATGAAGACGGGGATCAGGGAGACGATCGACATCGCGAACAGCGAGCCCCACGAGCTCTCGCCCGTGGAGTCGACAAAGGTGCGCAGCGCGATCGGCACGGTGTACATCTCCGGCCGCGTCAGGAAGATGAGCTGGCTGAAGAAGTCGTTCCACGTCCAGATGAACGTGAAGATCGCGGTGGTGGCGAGGGCCGGCATGGACAGCGGCAGCATGATCTGCAGGTAGATCCGCAGGTGGTTGCAGCCGTCGAGGGTCGCCGCCTCGTCCAGCTCGCGGGGGATGCCCCGGAAGAACTGGACCATCAGGAAGATGAAGAACGCGTCCGTCGCGAGCAGCTTGGGCACGATCAGCGGCAGGAAGGTGTTGATCCACTCGAGCTGGGAGAACAGCACGTACTGCGGCACGATCACCACGTGGATCGGCAGCATGATCGACATCAGCATGATCGCGAACCACAGCCGCTTGCCCTTGAACTCCAGCCGCGCGAACGCGTAGGCCGCCAGGGAGCAGGACAGCAGGTTGCCCAGCAGCGAGCCGAGCACCACCAGCGCCGAGTTGATCAGGTAGTGGCTGAACGGGTGCAGCAGCGCGTTCCACCCGTCCGTGTAGTTGGACAGGTCGATGTCGGTGGGGATGAGCCCCGGCTCGCGGAAGATCAGCGCGTTCGGCTTGAACGAGCTGGCCAGCATCCAGAGCAGCGGGTACAGCATCACGAACCCGAAGGCGATGAGGCCCGCGTGCTTGAGCACGCTCCCCACCCGGGCCCGGACGCGTCGGCCGCGGGGCCGGACGGCGGTCGGACGGCGGTCGCCCGGCCCGGCGCGCCGGGCGCCGGGTGCGGTGTCGGACGGCGGGCGGACCGCCGTCGGCGTCGTGGTCTGTGCGGTCGTCGAGGCGTCAGTCATCGTAGAAGACCCAGTACTTGGAGGCGAGGAAGTTGACGACCGTCATGCCGCCGATGATCAGCAGCAGGAACCAGGCCATCGCCGAGGCGTAGCCCATGTCGAGGGAGCCGAACCCCTTGAGGTAGAGGTACAGCGTGTACAGCAGCGTGGAGTCGGACGGGCCGCCGTTGCCGCCGCTGACGACGAACGCCCGCGTGAACGACTGGAACGCCTCGATGAGCTGGAGCACGAGGTTGAAGAAGATGATCGGCGTGAGCAGCGGCACCGTGATGCTGCGGAACTGCCGCCACCGTGAGGCGCCGTCGATCGCGGCCGCCTCGTAGTACATCTGCGGGATCTGCCGCAGGCCGGCCAGGAAGATCACCATGGGCGCGCCGAACGTCCAGACGTTGAGCGCCATCAGGGTGCCGAGCGCGTAGTCCGGGTGCGAGACCCAGCCCTGACCCTGGATCCCGAAGAGTGCAAGGACCTGGTTGACCAGGCCGTCCGCGCCGAAGATCTGCCGCCACAGGATCGCGATGGCCACCGACCCGCCGAGCAGGGAGGGCAGGTAGTACACCGAGCGGTACAGGGCGAGCCCGCGCATGCCCTTGTCGAGCAGCAGCGCCAGGCCGAGGGCCGCGGCGAGCTGGAGCGGCACCGAGACGAACACGTAGGTGAAGGTGACGCCGAGGGACTGGAGGAACCGCGGGTCGTCGAACATCCGCGTGTAGTTCTCCAGGCCCACCCACTCGGGCGCGGAGAGCAGGTCGTAGTCCGTGAAGGACAGGTAGAGCGACGCACCCATGGGGCCGGCCGTGATGAGCACGAGGCCCACGAACCACGGCGCGAGGAAGAACAGCGCCCAGCGCCCGTCGCCCTTCTTGCGGACGGCGCCGGCCTGCTTGCCGCGCGAGAGCTCCTGGATCACTGACATGGGTTCACCCCCGCGCGGACGGGCCCCGTCGGGGCGGGCGGGGGCTCGGACCGCCAGGGTCCGGGCTCGCGGTTCGGGTGGCGCATCGCGTTGTCCTCCGGATCGTCGTCGATCCCCGGCTCGTCGGTGAGAAACCGGTCTCTGGTGGAGGAACGTACCACATGAGGAACCGGTTTCCCATGGTGTACCGTCACATCGGGAAACCGGTAACGCGGGGGCTACGCCGACGAGGGCGCGCGCCACGCGCGATCCGGTCGGACAAGGTCACGGACGGAGAGCACATGGGCAGCGGCAGCGTTCGAGGCGCAGGTCAGCGCCGTGCGGTCGCCACGATCGGGGACGTCGCGGCGGCGGCCGGGGTCTCGCGGGCGACGGTGTCCCGCGTGATGAACGGGCGCAGCACGGTCGACGCCGCGATCGCCGAGCGCGTGCGGACCGCCGCCGCGGAGCTCAGCTACCGGCCGAGCAACGCGGCGCGCAGCCTCGCGCTCGGCCGCACGCAGACCGTGGCGCTCGTGGTGCCGGACCTCGGCAACCCGGTGTTCCAGCAGATCCTGCGCGGCGTCATGGACGGCGCAGCGGAGGACGGGTACCGCGTGCTGGTCGCGGACACGGTCGAGGACGACCAGCAGGAGGGCGCCATCGCCCTGGAGGCGCGCATGCGGTGCGACGCCCTGGTGCTCGTGTCGCCCCGCATCGGGGACGCCGAGCTCAGCGCGCTCATCGCCGACGTCGAGCCCGTGGTGCTGGTCAACCGCGAGACCGGCGGGACGGCGCCCAGCCTGGTCGTGGACTACGAGGACGGCGCCGTCCAGGTGGTCGAGCACCTCGTGGCGCTCGGCCACCGCCGCCTGGTCTACCTGGGCGGACCGGTGCGCAGCGCGTCCGACGAGCTGCGCCGGGCCGGCCTGGCGCGCGCCCGGCAGCGGCACGCCGACCTCGAGATCCTCGACCTGCCCGCCGGACCGGACATCCAGGCGGGCCACGCCGCCGCGCCCGCCGTCCTCGCCACCCGCGCCACAGCGGCGCTGGCCTTCAACGACCTCGTCGCGTTCGGCCTGCTCGCAGGTCTGAACGAGGCCGGGGTGGCCGTGCCCGCCGACATCTCGGTGGCCGGTTTCGACGACATCGAACTGTCCCGCTACGCCACACCCGCGCTGACGACGGTCGCGGTGCCGCAGGCCGAGCTCGGCCGCCACGCCTGGAGGGAGCTGCACGCCGTGATCGACGACGACGCCCACCCCGCACGCTCTGCACGGTTCACACCCAGCCTGGAGGTGCGCGGGAGCACCGGGCCCGTGCCCCAGGGCCCGGAACGGGTGCACATCACGGACGACGACCTCGTCGTCGGGCAGCCGGAGGAGGCGCCCACCGTGCCCCCGACCGCCACGCCGGTCTGGTCCGTGCCCGCCGATCCTTCCGGCGACGCCGTCGTGCTGACCTGCGGCGACGGGTTGGAGCTGGTGCGCCGGGACGCGGGCGACCGCATGCCGAAGGTGCACGCCCGCCGGCCCTACCTGCACCCCGTGCACACCCTGGCGGGAGTGCCCCTCACCGACGTCAGCCCCGTGGACCACCGCCACCACTACGGCGTGGGCATCGCCGTGCCCGACCTGAACGGCACGAGCCACTGGGGCGGCCGTACGTTCATCGAGGACGTGGGCCCCACGCTGCTGAAGAACCACGGCCGGCAGACGTCGTCGGGGATCCGCGTGGAGCCGGGCGTTCCCGGCGCTCCCGGCCCCCTGGGCACGGTCGGCGAGACCCTGGTCGAGGACGTGCTGTGGTCCGACGAGCACGGCGAGCCGCAGCTCCACGAGGAGCGCCGCGTCTCGGCGCACCTGCTCCCCCTGGCGCCCGGGGCCGACGCCGCCCCCGGCTGGGTGCTCGACTGGCGCTCGACGCTGCACGCGGACCACGGCCCGCTGGAGATCCGCTCGCCCGCGACGAACGGGCGGCCGGGCGCGGGGTACGGCGGCCTGTTCTGGCGCCTGCCGATCGCCGAGAGCACCACGGTGCTGTCCGCGGCCGGTACCGGCGAGAACCGGGCGCACGGCAGCACCTCGCCCTGGGTGGCGTTCGTGCAGCAGCAGGGCGGCCGGTCCACGACCCTTCTGCTGGTGCAGCCCGGCCAGGTGCGACCGTGGTTCCTGCGCTCGGCCGAGTACCCCGGCGCCTGCCCGGCCCTGGCCTGGGACGCGCCCCTGCGCGTGCCCGACGGCGGCTCCGTGCAGCTCGACCTCGTGGCGGTGCTGCTCGACACCGAGCTCACGGCCGACGCGGCCGAGGCGCTGGCCGCCGACCTGACCGACGGCGGTCGGCGGTGAGCCTGCCCAAGGTGGCCGTGGTCGGCATCCACGGCCACGGCGGCTCGCACCTGCGGGCGGTCGCGGACCTGGAGGACCGAGGGCTGGCGCGGCTGAGCGCCGTCGTCGACCCGCGCGAGCCCGACGACGCCCCGGCATCGTGGTTCGCGAGCCTGGGCGACCTGCTGTCCGCCGACGCCGACGCGCTGCCCGACGTCCTGGTGCTCGCCACGCCCATCCACACGCACCTGCCGCTCGCGCGCGCCGCGCTGGAGGCGGGGATCGACGTGCTGCTCGAGAAGCCGACCACGGCGTCCCTGGCGGAGCACGCCGAGCTCGTCGCCGTGGTGGAACGGACCGGGCGGCTGTGCCAGGTCGGGTTCCAGACCTTCGGGTCGCACGCGCTGCCCGCCGTCGCGGACATGGTCGCGCGCGGCGAGGTGGGGCAGGTGACCGGCATCGGCGCCGTCGGCACCTGGGTGCGGACCGCCGCCTACTGGACGCGCTCGCCCTGGGCGGGGCGGCGGCGCATGGGCGACCGCGCGGTGGTCGACGGCGTGGTGACCAACCCGCTGGCGCACGCCGTGGCGACCGCCCTGTGGGTGGGCGGCGCCCGGACCGCCGCGGACCTCGCCTACGTGAACACCGACCTGTGGCGGGCCAACCCCATCGAGGCCGACGACACCTCGTCCCTGCGCGCCGTCGGCACCGACGGGACCCGCTACGGGTTCGGCCTCACGCTGTGCGCGGCGGAGCGCACCCCGGCGCGCGTGATCGTGCAGGGCACCGAGGGCGAGATCGAGCTGGGCTACGAGCACGACCTGGTGCGGCTGCGCACCGGGCGCGTGGTCGCCGAGAAACGGTACGAGCGCACCGGCCTGCTGGAGAACCTGCTGCGGGTCCGGGCCGGCACGGGCGAGCGGCTCCTGTGCGACGTGCGGGACACCGGCGCGTTCATGCGGGTGCTCGAGGCCGTGCGCACCGCGCCGGACCCGGCGCCGGTCGACGACGCGTACGTGGACTGGGTGGACGGGGTCGCGCCGGTCGCGGGCGGGCCGGGCGGCGTCGGTCCGGGCGGTACTGGCGGCGGGCCCGGCGGCGTCGGGCAGGGAAATCCCGAGGGCGACGCGCGGCACCCGGTGGTGCACGACGTCGCCGCGTGGTGCGAGCGCGCCGCGCGCGAGCAGCGCACGTTCACGGAGCTCGGCGCCCCGTGGACACTCCCGAGGTAGATCCGGGGAGCGTGACAGGGTGCTCGGGTGCTGCCCGTCCTGACTGCCATCGGTTCCATGGCCTGCGTGGTCGCGCTCGGCTGGGTGATCCAGCGGACCGGCCTGCTGGCCGGCCGCGGACTCCCCCGCGGGATCGCCCGCGACGGGGCCGGTGACGGCGGGGCCGGCGCCCGGCAGACCCTGGCGACGCTGTCGTTCACGATCTGCGCGCCGGCCCTGATGTTCAGCACGCTGGCCTCGACGGACCTGGCGCACGTGCTCTCGCGCGGCGCGGTGGTCACGTGGGCAACGACGGCGGTGCTCGGCCTGGCCACGGCCGCGGCGGCGCGCTGGCTGCTGCGGCTGCCCGCGGGCCCCGCCGCCGTCACGACGCTCGCCGCCGTGTACGTCAACGGCGGCAACATCGGGCTGCCGCTGGCCGTCTACCTCTTCGACGACGCCCTCGCCGTGGTGCCCACGCTGCTGTTCCAGCTCCTGGTGCTGGCGCCGCTGACGCTCTCCGTGCTCGACCGGGCGACGGCGTCCGCCGACGGCGGGACCCGCGCCAGGTCGGGCTGGCGGACGATGGGGCAGGTGTTCCTCGCGGCGTTCCGGAACCCGATCACGCTCGGCACGGTCGCGGGGCTGCTCGTCGCGGTGGTCTCTGAGCTGACCGGCGCGCGGCTGCCCGACGTCGTGCTGCTTCCCTTCGACCTGATCGGCGCCGCGGCACCGCCGCTGGGCCTGCTCACGTTCGGGATGACGCTCGCCGTCCCGATGCCGGCCGCGGACGCCGACCTCGGCGTGGCCGCCGGGCGGGGCCGCCGGCTCGTGGGCTGGGTGATCACGATCGCCGTGCTGGTGCGCAACCTGCTGCACCCGCTGGCGGCGTGGGCGCTCGGCTCGGCGGTGGGGCTGGACACGCCGGCGCTGGCCCTCGTGGTGACGATGGCCGCGCTGCCGACGGCGGTGAACGTCACGACCTACGCGACGCGGTACGGCGTGTTCGACGGCGTCGCGGCGCGCGCGACCGTCTGGACGACGGCGCTGTGCGTTCCGGTGCTCGTGGTGATCGGCGCGCTGCTGGTGTGACGCACCTCCCCTTTGAGGCCCTGG
>NZ_JBHWZO010000119.1:0-18421 GCF_042728455.1 Promicromonospora sp. NPDC060204 | reverse complement strand
TCGCCCTGTGGGATGTGGAGGCGGGCGCTGATCTCGGCGGTGGCGGTGGTGTGTTCGGTGGTCCAGCCGCGTCGTCGGGCGATCTCACCGGTGGCACGGGACTGCATCGCGGTGGCCCAGGAGATGACGTCCTGCCACCGCGCCGCGACGTCCAAGAGGTCGCCGTCATCGGTGTCCGCCACCTCGACCGCGGTCAGCACGGCCACCAGACCTGCGCCCACGGGCAGCTCGCACAGGTCGCTTTGTCCGGTCGACTCGTCGACAGGGTCACGCGTCGTCTGACGGGTGGCGCCCCTGTGGCCGGTCCAGGTGACGACGACCTCGGACGCCGTCCTGCTGCCGTCCAGCGGAAGCGGGGTCCAGCTCATGCACGGAGACGTCACGTCGATCCGCGTGCGCGAACCGGGCCCGGGCGGGGCGGACGGTACTCGGCCCACAGCCTGCTCCAGCGCCCGCTCGACCGCCGCGACAGAGCCAGCTCCAGGGCCAGCACCACCACCCACGATCTCGTCCATCCCCGCCCCCTCGTCGACTCGTCCGGCCCATCATTCCCAAGCATCACTGACACATCGAATATATGTTCGATCAGAGCGAGCCGCATCCTCAGATTCAAAGTTGTGGACAACGCCCTGCACGCCAGAGAACCGCTGCTAGCATCCCGATCGTGACTCCGAACCGTTCCGTCCTGCCGCCCCCGGTCGTCTGACCGGAGCGGCACCACGACCGGCCTACCCGGGCCGGAAATGCGGCGTGCTCCGAGATGTCTGCCCTCCCGGACGCCTGACGGACCTCGGCACCTTCGCCGTGAGCTCCGGCCAGCCCTCCGGACCCTCGGAACATGCCGGGACCCGCGGGCCCCGGTCAGGAGCACACATGTCATCACCTCGAAGCGGGCTGCTGCTCGTCTGTCTCGCCGGCGTCCTCTGGGGCACCGGCGGCCTCGCCCTGGAGATCCTGCGGGACCACTCCTCGATGTCCGTCCTCACGGTCAGCGCGTACCGGATGCTCATCGCCGCCCTCGCCCTGGTCGCGGCGTCGTTCGTGCTGCGCCGAGGGCCGCAGCTCGCGGCCCTGGTGCGCGCGCACCCGGTACGCGCGGTTCTCGTGGGCCTGGGGACGGGCGCCTACCAGGCGCTGTACTTCGGGTCCGTGGCGACCGCGGGCGTCACCGTCGCCACGGTCGTCAGCCTGGGCCTCGCGCCGGTCCTCCTCGCCGCGGTGGACCTCCTCCGGGTCCGACGGCGGACGGCGGCCCGCCCCCGCTCCACACTGCGCCTCGGGCTGGTCATCTCCGCGGCGCTGTCCGGCCTCGTGCTGGTCAGCGTCGCGTCCGGGGCGGACGCCGTCGGGTCGCGTCCGGTGCTCGGCCTGCTGCTGGCCGTCGCCTCGGGCTCGGTCTACGCCGCGACGACGGCGCTCGGCGGCACCCTGCTGGCTGCGCCGGACGTCGACCCGCTCGCGCTGACCACGGTGGCGACGACGGCGGGCGCCGTCGGCCTCGTCCCGGCCGCACTGGCAGGGGGCGGGCCGCTCGTCACGAGCGACCCGGCCGCGCTCGGCACCCTCGCTTATCTCGGCGTGTTCACGATGGCCCTCGCGTACGGGCTGTTCTACGCCGGGCTGCGCACCACACGCAGCGGCGCGGCGGTCGTCGCGACCCTGCTGGAACCCGTGACGGCGGCGGTCGCGGCCGCGGTCGTGCTGGGCGAACGGCTGGGCCCGGCCGGGATCGTCGGCTCGGTGCTCATCCTGGCCGCGGTGGCGGGGCTGGACGAGACGTAGCCGGCACGCTCAGGCGTGCGACCACTCAGGCGTACGACCAGCGTCCGTCCTGGCGCGGCTTCCGCTGCGCCGGGGCGGACGCGTCGTACTCGACGGCGGTCATCTGGCCGGTGTTGTACTGGTCCGCGATGTACTGGCTGAACTGGCCCGAGTCGAGCGTGTGCGCGTTGTCCTCGTAGTCGTACTCGTTGTAGCTGCCCTGGGTGCCGTACGCGCCCGGCGCGGCGGGAGCGGCGGTCGGTGCCGCCGCCTGCGTCCCCGCGGATGCGGCGTACCCGGGCTGCGCGGCCCCGGCGACGGGCGCAGTGGGGTACGTGCCCGAGCCGTAGGCCTGCTGGCTGGACCCGTAGTCCAGCTCGGAGCCCGCCGCGTACTGCGGCTCGTACCCCGTCGGCTGGTACCCCGGCTGGTAGCCCGTCTGGTACCCCGTCCCGGCACCGGGCTGGGCGCCGCTCTGCGCGACGGCGTCGGCGGCCGGCTGGTACGACGGGTAGGCACCCGTGTTCACCTGCTGCGCAGCGGGCTGCCAGAGGTCGGCCGGCGGGTTCGGCGAATCGAACGACGGCGTCGGCCCGGCCAGGCTGTACGCGGCCTGGTTCTGTGCGGCCTCGTACTGTGCAGCCTGGTCTTGTGCCGCCTGGTTCTGTGCCGCGTAGGCCTGCGCCGCCTGGTTCTGCGCGAACTGGTTCTGCGCCGCGAACAGCGCCGACGCTCCGGCGTCCGGCTGCACGCCGTTCAGCTCGCCGTGGATCCGGCCGGCGAGGTTCGCGGCGATGGCGAACCGCAGCGGGGCGAGGGAGTTCACCGACATCGTGCCTGTCACGGCGGGCGGGGGGAGAAACGCAAAGACCTCGTCGTCGCCGAGCCGCATCCCCTGGTCGAGCGCCGCGTTGAGCGTCTCCTCGAGGAGGTACTCGGCGCGCCCGTCCTCGCCCTCCAGGTCGGCGAACATGTCGTCCATCGAGTTCCAGCGGCGTTCCAGCGTGCCCTCGACCGTGTCGAGGAACCACCACCCGTCCTGCGACTCGAGGAACATGTCGCCAAAACAGGAGGCGAAGCGTGGCGTCTTGCCACCCGTTCCTATCCACGACCAGGACGACAGCGCGAACTCGTAGGCGTCAGGTGCGAATTCTCGGATCAGGTGCACCTTGCGAATGTTGCCACGGTCACACTCCGAGCAAAAGGGGCGTACTGGATATGTAACGATTCGGCTCGGACGAATCACCCAGTTTTTTCCTCCCGGAAACACTTGGTGCTCGTCCGCCGGTGATCGCTAGCGTCGGGCCATGGAGCGCGCCGACAGCAACACCAGGGACAACGCCCAGGAGAACGCCAGGCAGGGCACCGCCGGCGATCAGCTCGCGCTCGACGCGCGGGTCCAGGAGTACTACGCGGGCCTGACCGGCTGGGACGAGCACGCCCGGCTCACCGCCCGCTCGGCGCAGGGTCCGCTCGAGCACCGCAGGACGCAGGAGCTGGTGCGGCAGCGCCTCGCCCCGGGCGCGCGGGTGCTCGACGTCGGGGGCGCCACCGGGGTGCATATGCCGCACCGCTGGCGGCGGACGGCTACGACGTGCTGCTCGTGGACCCCGTCGCCGAACAGGTCGCGCGGGCAGCGGAGCACGGCACGTTCGCCGCGCGCGTGGGCGACGCCCGCGACCTCGCCGCGCCGGGCCTGGCCCTGGCGGACGACGTGTTCGACGCCGTCCTGCTGCTAGGCCCGCTGTACCACCTCGCGTCGCGCGCCGACCGGTTGCGGGCCCTGCGGGAGGCCGTGCGCGTGACCAGGCCCGGCGGCACGGTGGTCGCCGCGGGGATCACGCGCCTCGCGGCGCTGGTCGGCGGCGGGTACGAGGGGTTCCGGCCGCCCACCTGGCAGGCGATCCTGGAGCACGGCGCGGCGCCGTCCGACATCCCGTTCCCCGCGGCGCACTTCCACGACGCCGCGGAGCTCGCGGGAGAGGCGACCGAGGCGGGGCTGTCCGACGTCGTCGTCCACGGGGTCGAGGGACCGGCCGGTGGGGCGCTGGAACGAGTGCCGCTCGCCGACCCGGGGGCGCCCGCGCTGATCGACGCCGCGCTCACGCTCGCCCGTGCCCTGTCGACCACGCCCGGCGTCGCGGAAATGAGCCAGCACGTGCTCGCGATCGGTACGGTCGCACCATGAGCGCCGAGACCAGCCCTGCGACGAGCACCGAGACCAGCCTGGAGATCAGCCCGGGGACCAGCGAGATCCCCCGGACCGACCCGCCCCTGGCCGCCGACGAGACCACCATGCTGCGCTCGTTCGTCGACTTCTACCGCGCCACGATCCGGCGCCAGTGCGCGGGCCTGACGGCGGAGCAGCTCCGCACGCCGCACCCGCCGTCGACCATGACGCTCGCCGGGATGCTCAAGCACCTCGCCTACGTCGAGGACTTCTGGTTCTCCGTGCGGCTCCTGGGGAACGATCCCGCGCCGCCGTGGGACACGGTCGACTGGGCCGCCGACCACGACTGGGACTGGAACAGCGCCCTGACGGATACCCCGGAGAGCCTGACCGCGCTGTTCGACGGCGCCGTCGCCGCCTCCGAGCGGATCCTCGACGAGGTGCTGGGCCAGAGCCAGAACCAGAGCCAGGGCCTGGACCAGGAGGTCGCGCGCCCGGCCGGGCACGCCGGGCACGGCGGGCGCGTCACGCTGCGCTGGATCCTCGTGCACATGGTCGAGGAGTACAGCCGGCACGCGGGGCACGCGGACCTGCTGCGCGAGGCCCTGGACGGCGCGACCGACCTGTAGACGGAGCCCTCTGCAGAAAGAACTCAGAAGTAGGAGTAGCTCAGAACAGGAACCACGCGTAGTCGGCGGCCTCGAGCACGATCCAGAAGCGCAGGAACCGCCCGACCAGCCCGGTGCTCAGGAACAGCCACATCCGCACGCGCAGCACGCCGGCGACCACGGACATGACCATGAACGGCGGCAGCCCCGCGAACGCCGAGGCGAACAGCACCAGGCCGAGGTAGACGGGGCGGCCGTCGGTGCGGTCGCGCCAGCGCGTCATCGCGGCCGCCACCTTGGGCGAGTCCAGCTTGCTGCGCAGCCACGGCAGGCGCGTGGTCCCGGCGCCGGCCCAGTACCAGAGCAGCTTGCCGGTGATCTGGCCGACGGCGGCGACGGCGGCCAGCACGAAGCTTGGGTACGTCTGGTCGGCGGCGGCGACCGCGAGGTAGGCCTCCAGGGCCAGGAACGCCGCGACGGCGGATCCCGCCGAGTAGAAGAACGTGGACAGCAGGAGCATCGGGCCGGGTCTGTCCTCAGCAGGAGGGTCGCGAGCCGGAGGGCCGCGAGACGGGGGGCTGCGTGACGGTGTTGTCGCGAGACGGAGGGGCCCGGCCGAGTTGCCCGGGTCACATCGTGACGGTAGCGCCTACGGCCACGAGCTGCCGAATCAGGGCCTCCGCGGGCGGCGCGGGCGGGCCGACGGTGAGCGCCATGACGCGCCGCAGCGCCCCGGGCAGGGGAGCGGAGGCGATCCCCGGGTGCCGGTGGGCGAGCAGCGTCAGCCCCGGCAGCAGGCTCACGCCCGCCCCGGCGGCGACCAGCGCCTGCACCGCCACGTAGTCGTCGGTCTCGAACGCGATCCGGGGCGCGAAGCCGACGGCGGCGCAGCGGGCGACCATGTCGGCACGGCAGCGTTCGCAGCCGGCGATCCAGTCGGCGTCGTCCAGGGCCTTGAGGTCCGGGGTGACGCCGGGGCCCGGCGCGGCGTCGAGGTCCGCGGCCGTCACGAGGTTGACCGGCTCCTCCAGGATGGTCGTCGACTCGAACCGCGACAGGTCGTCCATGGAGCGGGCGTGCCGCACGTCGATGTGCTCGAACACCAACGCGACGTCGACGGCGCCCGACTGCAGCGCGGCGACGGCGTCCGGCGGCTCGTGCTCGACCAGGCCCACGGACAGGCCGGGGTGCTCCTGCACGAGCCGGGCGACGGCGTCCGGCACGAGGGTGGCCAGGGCGGAGGGGAAGGCGGCGAGGCGGGCGCGGCCCGCGCGCAGCCCGGCCAGGGCGTCGAGCTCGCGACGCGCGCCCTCGACGCGGCCCAGGATCTCCTCGGCGCGGTTGGCGAGCAGGCGGCCGGCCTCCGTGAGGCGGACGCCGCGGCCGTGCCGTTGCAGCAGGGGGATGCCGGCGTCTGCCTCCAGGCGGGACAGGTGGTGGCTCACCGACGGCTGGGCGTAGTGCAGCTCCTTCGCCGCGGCCGTGACGGAGCCCGTACGGGCCACCGCCGCGAGCACCCGCAGCCGGGTGAGGTCGAGCTCTGCGGTCATGTCACCAGGCTAGCGCAGAAAGATAGGTGCGATCGATCGAAAGTCCAAGTAACAGGTATTTGACCTATGGGTCATGAGCGGGTCACGCTGGATTCATGATGGTCGCGCCCGCTCCAGACGCCGCCCACGCCGATGCGAGCCGCACCGCCGTCTCGATCGCCGACGTGCTGGCCGCCCAGTCGCGCCTCGACGGCACCGTGGTCCGCACCCCGGTGGGCCAGTACCCCGACATCGACCGCGCCGCCGGCACCACCCCCGGTACCACCGTCGTCGTCAAGCACGAGAACCAGCAGCGCACCGGAGCCTTCAAGGCCCGGGGTGCCACCAACCTCCTGCTGTCCATGTCCGATGCCGAACGGGCCCGCGGCGTCGTCGCCTACTCCACGGGCAACCACGCGCAGGGCGTCGCCTACGCCGCCCGCCTGACCGGCACCGCCTGCACCATCGTCATGCCCGACGACCCCAACCCCGTCAAGCTCCGGGCCGTCCTCGACCAGGGCGCCGACGTGCTGCTGCAGGGCGCCACGTTCGACGACGCCCGCGCGCAGGCCACGGCGCTCGCGGCCGCCTCGGGGGCGCGGCTGGTGGGCGCCGCGAACGAGCCCGCGATCATCGCCGGCGTCGGGAGCCTCTACCTCGAGCTGTTCCAGCAGGCGCCCGGCCTCGACGTGCTCGTGGTCCCCGTCGGTGGCGGGTCCGGCGCCGCCGCGGCGGGCCTGGTCGCGTCCGCCGTCGCGCCCGGCACCGAGGTGATCGGCGTGCAGTCCGCGGCGTCGCCCGCCGCGCACGACTCCTGGCACGCCGGGACCCTCCTGGAGCGCGCCAACACCACGCGCGCCGAGGGTCTCGCCGTCGGCTGCGGGTTCGAGGTCACCCAGGCCCTCATGCGCCGGCACCTGGCCGACTTCGTGCTCGTCACCGACGAGCAGATCAGCACCGCCCAGCAGCTCTACCTCACGGGCGCGCACACCGTCGCCGAGGGCGCCGGGGCCGCCGCGCTCGCCGCTGTCCTCGCCGATCCGGAGCGGTTCGCGGGCCGCCGCGTCGGCGTCGTCTGCACCGGTGGGAACGCGAGCGCGGACGAGCTGCGGCGCGCGCTGGGTCGCGCCGACGCACCCGCCCCCGACTAGGCTCGGCCGCATGGCCCGCTACTTCGACGTCCACCCCGTCGACCCTCAGCCGCGCGCGGTCGCGCAGGTGGTCGCGATGCTGCGCGACGACGCCCTCATCGCCTACCCGACCGACTCCTCCTACGCGCTGGGCTGTCGCATGGACTACCACGACGGCGCGGACCGCATCCGCGGCATCCGGCGGCTCGACGACAAGCACCACTTCACGCTGGTGTGCTCGGACTTCGCCCAGCTCGGCCAGCTCGTCAAGCTCGACAACTCCGCGTTCCGCGCCATCAAGGCCGCGACGCCCGGGCCCTACACGTTCATCCTGCCCGCCACCGCCGAGGTGCCGCGGCGGCTCGCGCACCCCAAGAAGAAGACCGTGGGCGTGCGCATCCCCGACTCCGCCGTCACCCAGGCGCTGCTCCGCGAGCTCGGCGAGCCCCTGCTGTCGTCCACCCTGATCCTGCCGGACCACGCCGAGCCCCTCACCGACGGCTGGACCATCAAGGAGGAGCTCGACCACGTGCTCGACGCCGTGGTCGACGGCGGCGACGCCGGGACCGAGCCCACGACCGTCGTCGACTGGTCCGACGGTTATCCACAGGTCGTCCGAGAAGGTGCCGGCGACCCCGCCCGTTTCGAATAACCTGGGGGTCATGACCGACCCCACCGGGCTCGAGCAGGCCCGCACCAAGATGACCCAGGCAGGCGTGGCACCCGCCGCGATCGAGACGTTCACGCGCTTCTACCACCTGCTGGAGTCCGGCGAGACCGGCCTGATCCGCGAGAACGACGTCGACCCCCTGGTCGACATCCCCAACCGCGCCGAGCTGACCATCAGCGACGACGACGCGGCCGCCGCCCTGGCGCAGACCGCCATGCTCAAGCTCAACGGCGGCCTCGGCACGTCCATGGGGATGGACCAGGCCAAGTCGCTGCTGCCCGTCCGCGAGGCGCCCGACGGCGAGGGCGAGCTGCTCACGTTCCTCGACATCATCGTCGGCCAGGTCCGCGCCGCCCGGCAGGCCACCGGGGCCCGTCTCCCGCTGCTGTTCATGAACTCGTTCCGCACCCGCGACGACTCGCTCGCCGCCCTGGAGCGGTACGCCGACATCGCGGTGGACGGCCTGCCCGTCGACTTCCTGCAGAACCGCGAGCCCAAGCTGCTGGCCTCGGACCTCACGCCCGTCACCTGGGAGCAGGACCCCGACCTCGAGTGGTGCCCGCCCGGGCACGGCGACCTCTACCCGGCGCTGCACGCCTCCGGCGTCGTCACCGCCCTCCTGGACGCGGGGTTCCGGTACATGTGCGTCTCCAACTCCGACAACCTCGGCGCCACCCCCGACGCCACCATCGCGGGCTGGTTCGCCGCCTCCGGCGCCCCCTACGCCGCCGAGCTCTGCCGCAAGACCGCCGCCGACGTCAAGGGCGGCCAGCTCGTCGTCCGCAAGGCCGACGGCCGCATCGTGCAGCGCGAGACCGCGCAGACCCACCCCGACGACGTCGCCGCGTCCCTGGACGCCACGCGCCACCCGTTCTTCCACACCAACAACCTCTGGTTCGACCTCCAGGCGCTGGCGGCGGAGCTGGAGCGCACGGGCGGCGTGCTGGAGCTGCCGCTCATCCGCAACGACAAGACGGTCGACCCGTCGGACTCGTCGTCGCCCGAGGTCGTGCAGATCGAGTCCGCGATGGGCGCGGCCGTCGCCGTCTTCGAGGGCGCGACCGCCATCGAGGTGGAGCGGTCCCGGTTCCTGCCGGTGAAGACCACGAACGACCTGCTGGTGCTGCGCTCCGACGTCTACACCCTGACGGCCGACTACCGGCTCGAGGCCCAGGCGCCCGCGCCGCTGGTGGACCTCGACAAGGCCCACTACAAGCTGATCGACGGCTTCACGCAGCGGTTCGCCGCGGGCGCGCCGTCGCTGCGCGACGCCGACTCCCTGACCGTCCGCGGTGACTGGACCTTCGGGTCGGACGTGCGGGCCGAGGGCAAGGCTGCGCTGTCGGGCGAGGGCGGCACGGTGCCGGACGGCGCGACGATCGGCGCCGAGGGGTTCTGAGGCGCTTGAAGTACTGACGCGCGGCTGCTGGGCCGCTGCGCGCCGGGCGTGGCTGTGTGACGAGAACGGCTGCGCGCCGGGCACGGCCGGGTGGTCGGCAGAACGTCAGGTGATCGGCATTCTGAGTTGCCGATCACCTGACGATCCACCGATCACCTGACGTACCAGCGACCGCGTGCCGTTCTAGCGATCTCCTGAGGGGCGGAACCGGTAGGCGGGGCGTGGGCCCGTTCGTCAGTCGGACGTCGTCGACCGCCAGGTTTCCTCGATGGTGACGATGCGTGCGCGCAGCGCCGTCGGGTCGGCGTCCGGCGGCACGGGGCCTGTCGTGGCGGCGTCGGCGAGCCAGTCGGCCCAGGCCTGCCAGCGCGGCAGGTACAGGTCGCGGACCAGACCGTGCCAGTGCCGGCCGGAGTAGTCGTGCAGGCCGTTGTGCTGGCCGCCCCAGACGCTGACCAGGCTCCGCGCCTCGCGTTCCATCGCGTCACGCTCGGCGGCGGTGTCGCCCCAGGCGCGGGCGGCGTCGATCCACGTCGACACCCGGGTCTCGGGGCGTTCGGCGGCCAGAGCGTCCAGGGTCAGCAGGTCGGCGCGCAGGCGTCCCATGTGGTCGCGGACCCCGTCGGGGTCGCCGTCCCGCGCCGCCGCGAGGATGCCGCGCACGTGCACGCGCGTGCCCTGTGCGAGGACGTGCCCGGTGAGCTCGGCGATGTCGGCGGCCAGGATGTCGCGGGGTGCGGCGGGGCGGTCCGGGTTCCCGTCTGAGGTGCTGCCGGGCGAGTTGCCGTCCGTGCTCCGGCCGGCAGGGGTGCCGGTGAGAAGCGCGCCGGAAGTGCTGCCAGGAAGCCCGCCGGAAGTAGTGCCGCCGGGAAGCCCGCCGGAACTGCTGCCGCCCGAGTCGCCGTCCGAGCCGCTGCCGAAAGTGCTTCCGTCCGAGGACTCACCGGACAACGCCCGGTGGACCGTGGCCAGCTCCCGGACCGCCTCGGCCAGCCGGGGGAGGGCGGTCGCGGTCGCGGGGTCGTTCTCGGCGTCCACGTTGGACGACGGCGTGGGTGGCTGCGGGCCGGAGATGGCCTCGCCGGCGCTGCGCTGCGCGGGGAACGGCAGACCCGCGCCCCACGGCCGGGCGATGACGGGCGTAGGTATGGATCGGGTGCGTCCGGGACCGTAGAGCGTCGAATAAATAGTGTGCCAAGCGCGCAGCGCCACCTGTGACAGTTCCTGCACCGCGTCGCCCGTCAGCCTCGAGAGAGGGGTCGTCCCGGACCAAGGAGCTGACTCGGCGGGAGGGCTCGCCGCGCGCGGACGGGCCAGACCGTACCGGGTCAGCACGAAGCTCTCCAGCCAGGCGTCGAGGTCTGCGGGGGAGTGCGGGGCGTCGTCCCAGGCGAGGTCCGTCGCGAGCTCGTAGAAGACCTCGTTGTTCTCGATCGCCTCGGGGGCGAGGCCGACGCCGCGGAGGTGCGCGACGCCGTCGGGCAGGTCACGCACGTCCCGGACGAGCCCGGCGAGGTCGCCGAACAAGGCGGGCCGGCCGCCGAAGTTGTGCAGCGCGCACCAGACCCAGGGCCGGCCGGCGAGCGGGCCGCCGTCGGCGAGCAGGGCCGCGTGCAGCGGCACGTGCTCGCCCCAGAGGTCGAGGACGAGCGTCTTGTCGGCGGGGACGTCGCGCAGGTACGCGGCCACGCGGTCCGGTGTCCAGAACGCGCCCTTGTAGTGGAACGGCCAGCCCTGGAGCACCCAGACGGGTTCGGGCTCCGCGGCTGCCCGGGCCGCCTCCGCGAGGGCCCGGTACATCCCGCGTCCTGCGGCCCGCAGGTGCTCGACGTCGCCCGACGGCGGGAGCGACTCGATGTATGGGTCCACCGCGTAGAACCCCGTCCCGGGGCCGAGCAGCTCGCGCTGCACCGCCGCGAACGTCGCGTGCAGCTCCTGGAAGCGCGGGGACTCCGGGTGCAGCAGGGGGATGTGCCAGCCCTGCCACTCGATCTCGTCGACGGGCTGTCCCTGCCCGGCGAGGGCCGGCGGCACGTGCCCGCCGAACCCGGGCAGCACCGGCGTCATGCCCAGCTCGCGCATCCGCGCCAGGATGCGCCGGGCCAGTTCGACGCGGCGCTCTGCCCAGCGGGCGGGCAGCGGGCCGCCGAACGAGTGCATGCCGCCCATGAACGTCCACGGGAAGTGCGCGGCGCCGCCGATCCACTCGGCGGCCTCGGCGTCCGGCAGGCCGGCCCGGCGGAAGGTCTCGGCGAGCACCGCCTCGTGTGCCACCAGCATCAGCGGGTGCGTGACGCCGTGCAGCGCCATCCAGTCGATCTCCCGCTCCCAGCGGTCCCAGCCCCAGAACGGGGTCGAGTACCCGAAGGTCACCACGTTCAGGTAGTACCGCACGGCGTGCGGGGACGAGACGGCGGTGCGCGGGGCGTCGGGGCGGTGTCCCTCGCCCACCCGCGGGCGCGACCACGTGAGCCGCGTGCCCAGGTGCGTGCGCGCGTACCGGCCCAGGGCGACCGACGCCGCGACGGGGTCGGTCGCCCGGACCGTCAGGCGGCCGTCCTCGGCGCGGAAGTCGGCCGCGCTCGCCGGTGGGTCGTCGGACGAGTCGATGTCCGCCGGACCGTCGCTCGGCAAATCCCCGCGCGCCGTCTCCTCATCCGGTGACGTGCCGGAAGCATCCACGGACAGCAGCTCCACCGTGACACGTCCGGGATCGATCCCCGCGCGCCCGGCGACGCCGCGGACGGCGTCGGCCCACGCCGGGCCCGTCATGCCGGACCCGCCGGACCCACCGAAGCTGCCGGCCCCGCGGAACCCAGACCCGCGGAACCCGGCCCCGCCGAACCCAGCGCTGTCCTCGCCCATGTCGGAAAGTCCACCACGCCCGCGCCTGTCCGCGACTCCTCGGCCGCGAACGCCATCAGGTGACTGTCCAGCGCGGTGGCGAACGAGAGCTCGCCCGTGCCCACGGTGCCGTCCGCGACGGCCCGGCAGAACGCGTCCATCAGGCCGTCGTCGCCACCCGCGTGCCCGCGGTGGGCCGCGGCCACGGTGTCGGCGCGGGCGACGAGGGTCCACGCGGGGTGCCCCAGGGGCCCGGCACCGCCCGACGAGACGGTGCCCGACGAGACCACCTCGGCCCCGGCCTCTGAGAGCAGCGCCTCCGGCAGCCCGGCCGACGGCGAGAACAGGTCGACCCGGATCTCGCCCGACCCCATGTGCCCGTGGAGCTGCCCGCGCGTCCCGGTGATCGCGAGGTGTCGCGTGTTCTCGGCGGTGAACGCGCCGGCCGTGAGCGTGGCGGTCAGGCCGGAGGCGAACCGCAGGAGCGTCTGCTGGTGGTCGGCCACGTCGTTGTCGCAGCGGTAGACGCAGCGCCCGTACGGCCCGCGGCGCAGGGCCGCGATCCGGCCGGCGGGGGAGAGGTCGTCGCCGAGCATCGCGACGGGGTGGCTTGTGACGTCGCGCAGGGCGTCCACGTAGTACCGCGGCGCGTAGAACGGGCAGCTCGCGGCCGCGGGGCAGCCGTCGGTGCAGCGCTCGGGCGCGCCGGCGGGCGCGTTCTCCGGACGGAAGTGCAGCAGCGACCCCTCGCTGGAGACCGCTTGCGGCGCCTCGCCCGCGAGCCAGCGGATCAGGTCGAGGTCGTGGCACGTCTTGGCCAGCACCATCGGGCTGGACCCGGCGGCGTTGCGCCAGTTCCCGCGCACGAACGAGTGCGCGAAGTGCCAGAACCCGATGTTCTCGCGCACCTCGATCGTCGCGAGGTCGCCCAGCGTGCCGGACGCGACGACGGCGCGGACCGTCCGCCAGAAGGGCGCGAACCGCAGCACGTGCCCGACGGCGATCCGGGCATCCGTCCGGCGCACCACCTGCGCCAGGTCGGTCAGCCCGGTCAGCGTGGGGGCGGCGGGCTTCTCCAGCAGCATCGGCAGGCCGGCCTGTGCCACCGCGGTGGCCGCGGGGACATGGAGGGCGTCCGGCAGGGCGATCAGCACGGCGTCGGGGCGCAGGTGGCCGAGGTCGGCGACGAGGTCGCGCCAGTCGGCGTAGCGGGCGGCCGTCGTCCCCGCCAGGGCGTCCAGCCGGGCGGGCGCCGGGTCGGCGACGCCCACGATCCGGGCCCGGTCCGGGTGCGCCCGCACCCACCGGCCGTAGGCGTCGGCGCCCCGGCCGCCCGCGCCGAGCACGGCCAGGCGGAGTGCTGAGGTCATCGGGATCTCCTCATCTCTCGGCTCCTCATCGTTCAGCTCTTCATCTCTCGGATCCTTATCTCTCGGATCCTTGGACCAGGCCCGACACGATGTACCGCTGGGCGAGGAAGAACACGATCACCACGGGCACCGTCACGGCGATCGACCCGGCCAGCAGCACCGTGACCGGCACCTGGAAGTCGCCGAGCTGCGCGATGCCGAGCGGCGCCGTCCAGAGGTCGCGGTGCTGCACCAGGAACAGCAGGGCGTAGAAGTACTCGTTCCAGGCGATCATGAACACGTAGATGGCGGTCGCCACGACGCCCGGGACGGCGATCGGCAGCACCACCCGGACCAGGAGCTGGCCGAGCGTGCAGCCGTCCATGATCGCGGCCTCCTCGACGCTGGCCGGCAGCGCCAGGAAGAAGTTCCGCATCATGTACAGGGCCACGGGCACCGTGGCCGCCACGTACACGATCAGCAGGCCCACCAGGGAGCTGGTCAGCCCCAGCCGGGACAGGATCACGAACTTCGGCACCGCGAGCACGATCCCGGGGAACAGGTAGACCGCCAGGATGATGCCGTTCGTGACGGCCCGGCCCCGGTACCGCAGGCGGGCGGCGGCGTAGGCGCCGAGCACGCAGACGACGATGCTCAGCACGACGGTCCCGAGGGCCACGCCCAGGGAGTTGAGCACGAACCGGCCCAGCCCGAACCCGCCGTCGGCCTCGTCCCGCATGGCCGTGGCGAACGCGGACAGGTCCAGGGACGTCGGCAGGCCCAACGGGTCGCGGGTCACCTCCCCGTACGGGCGCAGGGAGAGGACGACGCCGTACGCGACCGGGCCCAGCGACCACAGCAGGGCGATCGCGACGACGACGGCGCGGCCGGCGCGCGCCGCGGGGGTGGGGCGGACGCCGCTCATGACTTCTCCCTCAGGACAGGCCTCATGACTCCTCCGTCCGGCGGGACAGCACCACGTACCCCACCAGCAGCACGCCCAGGATCAGGCTCATGAGCAGCCCGAACGCGGCCGCGCTGCCGATGTCGGCCTTGGTCACGAGCTCGGTGTAGACCTGGATGGCCATGACCTGCGTGCTCCCGGCGCCCTCGGTGAGCAGGTAGACGTCGTCGAAGCTCTGGAACGACCAGATGAACCGCAGCAGCAGGAGCAGCAGGGCCACGGCCCGCAGCTGCGGCAGCAGGATGAACCGCAGGTTCTGGCGGCGGTTCGCGCCGTCGAGCGCCGCGGCCTCCTCGATCTCGCCGGGCACCGACTGCAGCCGGGCGGTGAGGAACAGGAACGCGAGCGGCGCCGACTTCCAGATGTCGAACAGCACCACCACCAGCAGCGCGACCGGCACGGGGATGCCCCAGACGTCGGCGGTGGTGGTGCTGAGGAAGCCCACCGGCGTGTCCCAGCCCAGGTAGGCCCGCCCGAACGCGTTCACGACGCCGTACTGCGGGTTCAGCATCGTCTTCCAGATGGTCGCGGCGGCCACCACGGGCAGCACGTACGGGACCAGCAGCAGGGCGCGGACGAGCCCGCGGCCGGCGAACGGGCGGCGCAGCGCGAGGGCCAGCACGAGGCCCACGGCCAGCGACCCGGCCGCCGTCAGGCCCGCGTACAGGACCGTGGTCCACAGGGCGCCCCAGAACGCCTGCGACGCCGCCGCGCGCCGGAAGTTCTCCAGCGACCACTCGATCGGCTCGGTACCCAGGTACGGGATGTCGACCAGCCGGATCTCCGAGAAGCCGAACACCACCACCAGCGCGAACGGCAGCAGCACGACCAGCGCGACGACCGCCAGCGACGGCGAGACGAGCAGCCAGCCGGAGCGGTTCTCGCGCCGGGCGCGGCCCGTCGCCGTCCGGCGCGGGCGGGCGATCCTCGTGCGGGCCGACGGCGGACGACCGGGCGTCACTGGTCCTGCTGCAGCGCCGTCACGTCGGCGGCCATCTGCCCGGTCACGTCGGCGGGGTCGGCACCGCCGTACAGCGGGTCGAGCTGCTGCGCGAGCGTGCCCTGCGTGGCCACGAGGCCGGCGAGCGTCGCGTCCGGCGTGCCCTGGCCCCAGCGTGCGACGGCGGACATGCCCTCGCCCATGGCGGTGACCAGGTCGTCGCCGTAGACCTCGGCGACCGACGACTCGACCTTCGGCCCGAAGCCCAGGCCGCCCCAGGCGTCCAGGTACTCGGTCGGGTTCTCGGGCGTGCCGGTCCGCAGGGGGAGGCGGCCCTCTGTGGCGACGGCGAGCGTGTCGGCGTAGCCCTCGCCCAGCACGAACTCGACGTACTGCCGGGCCTCGTCGGCGTTCGCGTGGGCCGGGACCGCGTAGGCGAGGGTGGCGCCGAACTGGGCGGGGCCACCCTCCGAGGCAGCAGCGGAGCCCGCCGGCGGGTCCAGGACCGTGATGAAGCCCGAGCTCTTCGCGAGGAACTCCGGGTCGTCGGCGCACTCCTTGCACGACGGCGGCACCGCCTCGTCGAGGTTCGCCAGCTCGTCCAGGATGTGGGTCGAGAACAGCAGCATGGCGGCGTCGCCCGCCAGGTACGCGGCGCGTGCCGACTCGACGTCGTAGTCGCCCGCGACCGACGAGTCGCGCAGCTCCTTGAAGAGCCCGGCGGCCTCGGTGCACTCGGGGGAGTCGATGGCGACCTCGCCGTCGGACACGAGCTGGCAGCCCGCGGACTGGAAGATCGACTCGATGCCCTCCGTGCCCGACGCCGTGCCGGACTGCGTGCCGAGGGCGATGCCGGTGACGTCCAGCTCCTTCTTGACGGTCGTGGCGGCCTGCGCCAGCTCGGCGACCGTGGTGGGCACCTCGACGCCCGCCTCCTCGAGGAGGTCGGTGCGGTAGGCGATGAGGTGCACCCAGCCGTCGCTGGGGACGGCGGCGACCGTGCTCTCGCCGGTGTCGGCGTCCTGCACGGTGACCGCGCCGAGCGCGTTCTCGTTGAACGTGGCGGGGTCCAGGGTGTCGAGGGTCTCCTGGACGACGTCGGTGTCCAGCAGGCCCTGCGACTGCCAGGAGGTCACCTGGGAGGCGCCCGCGAGGATCACGTCGGGCACCTCGCCCGAGGCGGCGCCGGTCACCAGGGCCTGGTCCTGGTCGGCCGCGGCGAGCGGGACGACGTCGACCTCGATGCCGGTCTCCTGCGTGAACCGTTCGGCGACCGCCTCCTGGGCGGCGACCCGTTCGGGCGTGGACTGCGGCGTCCAGAAGGTGATGGACCCGGACTGCTCCTCGGCGGGCGCGCCGCACGCGGCGAGCAGCGCGGCGGTGGCGGTCAGCGCGACGACGGCGACGGACGGGCGGATGCGACGGTGCATGGTCGTTCCCTCCACGGTGCGGGCCTTGCTTGAGCGGGCCTTGCTGGGGCGAGCCTTGCGTGCGGGCACGTGCTGGGTGCCCCAGAGACTTCACCCCGTCGCGGGACCAGTCAAGGACGACGCGCCGGGGACGCCGGGACGGGCACGTCCACGACGCGGGCGTCGCCGACGACGGGGACCAGGGTGCCCGCCGAGGCGGCCGCGACGTCCGCGACCAGGGTCTCGACCTGGTCCTTCGGTACGAGCAGCCGCAGCTGCGCGACGGCGTCGTAGGCCGGCGGCTCCATGACCGAACCGTGCGTGGACGCCCAGTCGCGCAGCAGGTTGTCGATCCGGCCGGCGTCGGCGTGGGGGACCGGGACCTCGGTCTCCAGGAGCAGCTCGCGGCGCAGCAGGACGCCGGTCGCGGCGGCCTCGTCCAGGGCCGCGGCGACCGCCCCGGAGTAGGCGCGCACCAGCCCGCCCGCCCCCAGCTTCACGCCGCCGAAGTACCGCGTGACGACGGCGACCAGGTCGGTCAGGCCGCGGTGCCGCAGGACCTCCAGCATGGGGACGCCGGCCGTGCCGCTCGGCTCGCCGTCGTCGGAGGAGCGGGCCTGGTCGGCGCGGGTGCCGAGCACCATGGCGACGCAGTGGTGTCGCGCGTCCCAGAGCTCCTTGCGGAGGCGGGCGATGACGGCGTCGGCCTCCGCGACGCTGCGGGCGGGCGCGAGGTGGGCCAGGAACCGGGACTTCTTGATGACCAGCTCGTGGTCGACGGGGCGGGCGATCGTGCCGGGGAGGTCCACCGTCAGAGGGTACGCACCGGGTAGTCGCAGAGTCGTCGCAGAGTTCTCGCCGAGCCGTCGTCGAACAGCGTTCTCCCACAGCGCTTCCCCTTGATTAATAGTGTGCCAAGCGTATATTCAGACCCATGACCAGTGCCCATGCGACGTCACCACCAGCCCAGGCCGGGGAGCCCGGCCGGTACCCGCGACCGCCGGTGACCCTCGAGGAGGCCGAGTGGGTGTGGCGTGAGCTGTCCACGGAGGCGATGCGGCCGGGAGCGAAGCCGGAGGCGGCGCGCCTGGCGGTGATCACGGGGCTGGTGCGGGCGACGGGCTCCCGGTACGGGGACCTGCTGCGCGTGCGGGTCGAGGACATCGACCTGGGGCCGGCGCGCGCCAAGTCGACCGAGGGCAGCGTGCTGGTGCGGCACGGCAAGCACCGCACGCCGCGCCGGCACCTGCTGCCGGCCGACCTCGTGGTGCTGCTCAAGCACTGGATGGTGGTGCGCGAGGAGCTCGCGGCCGAGCTGGAGGGTTCGGTGCCGCGGGCGCTGCTCCTGACGGTGCACCACACGCACGACAACGGGACCACCGTGGCGTCCGGCCTGCCGATCACGCGGCAGGGGCTGGTGCTGTCGTGGCGCCGGTTCGTGCATCGGACCAATGCCCGGTACGGCGCGCTGCGCCCGCCGCTGCCGACCCGCTTCGAGCAGGTCCGCCGAGCCTGGACGGACGCCGCCGAGGAAGGCTGACCAGAACCGCGCTGACCACAACCGCGCTGACCGGAACACGGCTGAGCGGAACACCGCTCAGCAAGAGACCGCTGAGTGCTGGGTATTTGCGCTGTTCTGGGGTCCAGG